>JBGAVF010000002.1:0-30978 GCA_044228315.1 Bacteroidia bacterium
ATGTTTTTGATTTCTTCCGGTGAAAGTTCTTTGCCGGGGTAAATTCGGATCTCGTTATGAGCAGGGTTTGGAAACAGGCTGAACCGGCTTTCGGTATCATAAAGTGACTGGATCCCGGTTGGAAGAGAACATGGTTTGAAACCATTATATGTTGATGTGGTGGTGCCACCCGGATTGATAAAATTGAATGTATACACTCCGTTTGTTGTCCAGCTATAACTAACCTGGTACACTTGTGCGTTCAGCGTATAGGAAAGAATATATCCGTTGCTGCCGTTCGGTACACAGCTGGTAATTACGGCGCCTTTAAGAGGGTTTTGCCCGGGACGTACCGGTGAGGCCTGCGCCTGCGGTATAATCTGATGGGTGGTATCTTCGGTAATCACCCCAACCATATTAGCGATCATGTAAGGCGCTGCGGCGCTGCCATGATAATGATACACACCATTGGTGCCATAATGTCCGTGATTGGCATCGAGAGCGCTCATAGCTGTGCCATCGGGTTCGTAGGCACCGTATACAGCAAATCCATCCAGAGCAAAGGCGATGGGTAATTTTTTATCGGTGGTTCCGTACAGGTGCATCGGAGCTGTATGATAATGGTAATCGTCGGCACGTCCGCAATGTCCTCCCCAGTTGTCGAGTTGTCCGTCGAGATAAGCATCCACTCCGGTATTGGTGTAAGGGTTGAAGATGGCAATGCCGTTGACGGCAATAGCAATAGCTCCCCGTGAAAAATGAGCCGGATTCACAGGAACCGGGTTTGGTGCGATCACAGGATTAAGCGGGATGCTCCAGGCATTGGTTCCAATGTAACACTGAGGAATGGGTACCTGTTGCTGCCATCCGGTAATGCCGGTCATCATATTATGAGTAGTAGGAATACCTTTCGACTCTACATAAAAATAGGTGTTGTCCCAGCGGGTATTTACATTGGGTTTAAACGGGGCAAATGCAGAATCCACAAAGGAAGGGCGGGTAGTAGATGTGGTGCGGCGCAATTGCTTCTCCCTGAATCCGTAGAATATTCCCAGAATTCCGGTAATGAGAATCAGGGTCGAATAACGGAAACGGTGTTTTGTTATCAGGATCCGGGTGAAGATCAGTAACAGGATCATTACCGCCAACACTACCCCGAGTCTTTGAAAATCACCGGTGGTGAACGAGTTTGGATCCTCAACAGGAATTGCATGTATGGTAGCGTTCAGTTTCTGGATTCGTTTTTCCCGCTCCTCCACAAACGATTTATCTTCCGGAAGTAAAGAGTTCATAGCAACTTTAATCACTTCATTCTGTTCATTCTGAAGGAATGCAGAATCATTTTTCTCAAAAAGAAATGAAGCAGGCACGTTTCGGTCACCTATTTTCCATATTCTGAGTCCGTTTGCTGATGAATAAACATTGTGTGAAAACGCAGGATGCATTAAGAATGCAAAAAGGGTGATGAACACAGAGAACAGAATATGACGAAATTTCATAGATGAATAGTTTGTATGTAGATCAGTTATAAATAAGATGTGCTTTGTAGGTATAATCCGAAGAAGTTACCGTTACCCAATAGGAACCTTCAGGCAGTGGGGTATGTAAAGGGAGTTCCGTTTTTATTCCGGCACCGGCGTTTTCAATCTGCCAGCGATCCAGTTCCCGGCCCATGATATCATGCAGTACTATGGTAGTGCCGATCATTTCATCGTTCGGGATAAATGATAAGCAGGAATGAAACGGATTGCTGAATTGCAAGGATTTAATGGGCTGAATGGAATTAATGCCATTGGTTTTTGTAACGGTTTTGCGGGCCAGCACGAGGTTATCAAGTATCAGATTTGAGGACCAGATAAAGGAAGCTTTATTCCAGGCCGTTGTGGCAAAATTAGTATATGCGGCCTGATTGGTCACCTGAGCAGCTGTATATATCGAAGCATTGGGCCATCCGCTGTCACTAAAACCCGGAGTATTCCAGCTGGAAGGAACGTCATAGTGGATGCCGAAGCAGTTTTCGTTACAGGTAGGGGTGGTGGTAGCAGTTGCGGTTGAATGCGTTCCGTCAGGTTTCTCAACAACCGTGTTTAAATCCTGAATGGGAGCAATGTAAAACGACTGCACTTTCCAGGAAGCATCGGTAACAGTGCCATCACTGAATTGCGCAATAAAACCACCGTCCCCCGGATAATACAGGTTGCTTCCCTGTATTTCAGAACCCAGTCCCACATTCTCTTCCCAATCGATCAAGCGCACTGCAATGGTATAAGGTTTCGAAACTTTAAACTTCACGATACAGGAGTTGAAGGGTGTGTATGGCACCGGGTCAACGCCGATGAGAATACCGTTTATATACAGTTCAAAATAATTATCGGCAAAAATATAACCTAATACCGTATCTCCACCCGCATCGATCACGTGCACCGGAACACCGGAAGTATTAACAGCCGACAAGGATCCCGGCGTAAAGTTATTGCATTGATTGTGCAGATCGGTCAGACGGGTACCTCCAATGAAATTGTTATCAGCCGGAACCACCCATGTTTTATTGTCGCTGGAGGTAATGGTACCCATCGGGGTAACATGATTACTGGGGCATGAACTCATTAAATTGGCAAGCGTTATCGTGCCTTTTCCTTTGGTTACGGATCCGCTGGTTTGAGCGTACATCACCCCTGAAGTATGCAAAATAAAAAACAAAAAGAATGCGCCGTACCTCAAGGTGCCCATGGTATAAAAACTGGTTATATTCTTTAGACGATACTTTGCACTCAATCTGGCGCAAAAAGCGCAATTATTTTCTGTAAAAGATTTTACAGCCAAAGGAAACGGTTTCCGGAGTGGAAACAGCTTTCCCCTGGAGCAATTCGTCAACCGCATGGGCCACAAAAGGTCTGGCCAGTTCAGGGTGTTCTCCGTTGTCATCAATAGCGCCACTATAACGGATCACAAGGTCTGTTTTTTCTTTCCATACAATATAGGCATGCGGAGTATGGTCGGCCCCGAAGTTTTTTCCTACCCGCTGCATGGCATCGCGCAGGTAGGGAAAATTGAATTTCTCATCGGCGGCTTTCTTTTGCATCAATTCAAAGGTTTCTTCCTCATACACCAGTGTATCCATTGAATTGATGGCAATTAACGGCACCCCGAGCGGCTTGTATTTTGCATTTAATGCATTGTACCGTTCGGAATACAATTGTGCAAAAGGGCAATGATTGCAGGTAAAAACAATAATGAATCCTTTGGCTTCTTTGTAACTCTCAAGGGAAAGGTAGGTTTTGTCGGTATTAAGCAATGAAAAATCATTGACCTTGTCACCAACCCCTTTAGAACCGGAATGAATGCCGGTTTGAAACCCTGTAAGAAGCAGGCACAGCAGAAAACCCGGGAGAAAAAACATCCATTTCATGATTCGTTCAGATTCAACTTAATGTTTTACAAATTTCTGTGTAGTGACCGATTTTGTTTTCCGGTCCATGAGTTGCACGAAATAGCTTCCGGAAGCCAGCATGGAAATGTCGATACCTTTGTTAATATCCGGCTGTGGCAGCATCATCACGGTTTTACCCGATGCGTTCAGAATGGTCACATAATACACCTCGGTGGATGCATCGGCCAACTGAATAAAGAGTTTGTCGGCAGCCGGGTTCGGGTAAATGGAATACGACACGTTCGCAGTTACGGAATTATTTATGCCGGTATTGTTAACCACTACGAACTGACCCATCATGCCTCCGTCCTCATGGTTCGAGAAATGGCAATGATACATAAAGGGATGTGTAGCATCGGCATAATCGTCGAATTTGGCCACAAAGGTTACGGATTCTCCTTTCGGCAGGTACACCACATCCTTCCATCCCGATTCATAATCACCTACAGCGCCGGAACTTCTGGAGACAATTTTAAATTCAACATCATGGATATGAAATGAATGACTGAAGATGTTGCTGTTGGTAATGGTCCACTTTTCAATGGTATTCAATTTTACAGTCTTATTGATGGTGTTGATGTTAAAAGCGGCATTGTCGAATGCAAATTCGGCCAGCCCGATTCCGCTTCCCGGAGTCACTGTCACCGTGCGGTTCACGGTAGCATCGGAGGCTGTCCAGTACGTGTTCGATGCCAGGGTGGCCGGCACACTGGTAACCGCGTTCGCGGTGCTGGCAGCAATGTTGATATGCAGAATATTGAAATCCTTATTATTCAGGATGCTTCCATTCAGGCCCGTTTGGTTAGGCTCTGCTCCCGGAAATCCGAAGGGCAGTCCGGCGTTATAGGCTTTGAGGTCAATGCTGGTTCCAACCGCATCGGCACCTAAATTGACAAGAATTTCAACACGCTCACCTACCATCAGTTTCACCCGGGTGGCAGAAACCGGTGCATTGAGCAATCCACCATCGTTGGCGATAATATAAAAAGTACGGTTATCGCTGAAGCCAAGATTATAGCCCCTTTCGACCTCTGCATTCAGAATGCGAAGTCGAACATATTGTTTCGGCAAGCTGACCTGAGGACTCATGGTTCCGTTCACCATCATATAATCTCCGTATTCACTGATGGTTTTATTGTCGGTGATGGTGAATACATTAGCTGTGGTAAAACTGCGACTGGTAAGAGCCAGGGGAATATCATCAACGCCATAGGTTCTGGGCAGTTTCAGGGCTGCCTCCTGTGCATCTCTCACAATGATAAATCCTCCGACACCTTTGGTTAAATGGGCCATGGTCATATTGTGCAGATGCGGATGGTACCAATACGTGGATGCATTGTTCGTTACTTTCCAGTACGGCTGCCAGAGTGTGCCGGGAGGAATCACCTGATGGGGGCCACCGTCCATCACTGCCGGCAGATGCATGCCATGCCAGTGCAATGTGGTTGAATCGTTGAGTTTGTTTTTCACATTCATGTACACGGTGTCTCCCTTATTAAAGAAAAGCGTGGGACCCCAGAATTTACTGTTGTTGACGCCACCGGTTATGGTTTGATTTCCTGGACGAAGTTGTGCAAATGTGTCCTTAATGGTAAGATTAAAGGTGTTTCCTGTAATAGTATCCGGAATCCACAAGGCATTGTATTGCGCAGAAGATTGCTCGAATACCAGTAAAAAGAAACACAGAAATAGGTTTGTAAATATGTTTTTCAACGAATTTGAATGCATAGAAATGGGATATAAGTTTGATGTTAACGGGTTTCGCATCCGCGTAGGAAATAAATGCCTTCACACAGGTTTGAAAAATCCTGACTACTGATATCATGGCCCGAATAAATGACCTGCCCCAGATGGTCAATTAATACAAAATATTGATTTTTATCACCGCTGCTGAGCTGTATTGTAGTGTTGAATGGATTGGGTGAAACTGTAAACGTGCCGGCTTCGGTTTGTGTGGGCTGAACGCCTACTCCTGATTGACAAAAAGAACCACTTCCCACGAGCAGACTCATCTGATTGCATAGGTAGAGATAGTTGGTAAGATCGACACCCGTCACCGGAGCGTTCAGCAGGTTGGTTAATTCATTCGGGTCGGTAGATAGCTTATAAAACTCTTCCTTTCCGTAGTTGAACTTTATCAGCTTATAGTCCATATTTCGCATCGCTTTTCCTTCGTCGGAATCGGGCACTAGTTTGAATATTTCAGAGAATGACCAGGGGCGTATTGAGGTGCTTTGGTTTTTAATTATGGGAACAATGCTTTTACTGTCCACAGGTTTTGTGGCCGGGATTTGCGAGGCCCAGTTTGTATATCCCATCAGTTCCAGTACAGTAGCGAAAATGTCGGTGGTATTCACCAGTGCATCGTTTTTCCGGTTGGGGTTTACTACTGAGGGGCCGGAAATGATAAACGGTATATGAACACCGTATTGATACACGGTTCCTTTCGCCCGGCTGGTGTCGATGGTTTGTGCCGTGCGGGGCGTGCTTCCGTTGTCTCCAATAAAAATAAAATCCGTGCTGTCAAATTTGTTCATTAATCGGAGGGAGTCGAACAAGCGCCCGATTTCATGGTCCATGGCCTGAATCATGGCTTTGAAGTATGCTTTTGGGTTGTTCTTGATATCCAGGGTTGTGCCGCTTAATGAAGTATATGAATGCAAGCCGGCAGGGGGTAGGTGCAAGGGATCATGCGGAGCATTGAAAGCAAGCCAAAGGAAGAAAGGTTTATTGCCTTGTGATCTCACCCAGGCAACTGCGTTGTTAACATTTTCGGTGGTTGCATAATTGGTAACCGGTGCTGAAACACCATTGGTAACTTTTGTCCAGTTCGTATAACTGGGTAATTGTCCGATAAAAGGGCCTTCAAAATGATCGTATCCCAACCGGTTAGGGTAAGTGAGTTGAATAATCGGGGTTGACTGATGCAGGTGCCATTTGCCAATATCGGCCTTGGCAATGTTCGGGTTATAGATCTTAAGCAAACGGGGAATGGTGATCTCTGAAGTATCGAGTTGGTTAGATCCGCCGGCACCTCCCACGATGCCACCCACCCCCGTGCGGAAACTATACCGTCCGGTGAGGATCCCGGACCGTGTGGACGAACATACCGGGTTGGAAGCCCCATTGGTAAATCGTATTCCTTTTTTCAGAAGCGCACGGATATTGGGGACATCCACCGTGTCCTGATGATCTTCGTAAAACCCAAAATAATCCGGGCTCAGATCGTCGGCAATGATGAGCACGGTATTCCTTTGCGCATGCATGGAAAGCGCAAGGAAAAGTAAAGGAATCGACAGTAAAAATTTATACATTAGGAGGATTTCTTTAATTATTTTTTATAAACGCGGTTTTACGCAAGTAGCAAAATTATTTTCAGAGTCCATTTAGTTTTTAACGAACTTTTTCCGGGTGATGGCATGGTTTGCTCATTGGTCATTTCCGGATATTTTATGTCTCCCGGCGAACGAAAAAACGAACAAGAAAATAATAAAGCCGGGAATGTATGATCTAATATAATAGGAAAGTTTAATAACATAAAGGCGAGTATATATCCTTTGATGCTTTAAATCTGTATTACTTGCGATAATGTTTCATTCTTTTTGAAGGGTGAAAACTGTTCATGGTCAATTGAAATGGAATCTATTGCATTGGTATTCAAATGAATGACAAGGAATTCTAGAGTCTTATTCCCTCTTCAGAACAATTTTCCTGCTTTTTTCTCCGGTTAGTGTACCTTTAAAAGAATAGAAATACATGCCATCCGGTAAGGGCTTCCCTGCATTATCCGTTCCATCCCAGATTATGCTGAAACCACCTGCCGGTGTCGTGCTATTAGTCAATAATTCCCGAACCAACTTACCTTCCGCATTATAAATGGAGAGTGTAATATCATCCTCTGCAGGCAAAGAGAATTCGAGGTTCACCAGTTTGCTGAATGGATTGGGATACATCAGTTCATCCATATACCGGTTATTCCAGAGTACAGGAACTCCTGTAGACAGCGAATCATAGCAGTTTTTAGCGCCGATGTAATAAGTGGCCGACACATCTTTATTATGCCGGGTGGCATTTTCACTGGCAGCAGTATACGTTCTTACATAATCAACCCGCACTCCATTTTGGTTGACGGTTATACGCAAATGGCCGGAGTTGGGAAGTATCTGTCCCTGAAAGTAACCATAGGCAGCGGCCTGTGAAGCCGAAGTATAATTGGGATGGCTTGGCTGAGGGGTTTCCTGATACACCAGACAATCCTTATCCTGTTTGCCAAAAAAGTGGTCGTGACCGTGGAAAAAGATAGTAACCCGGTTTTCTTTGAGAAGATCCTTGATAGGTTTATACCATCCCGGTCGGTTTGTTGCAAATCCGGGGGTGCCGTTCAGGTTATTACCTCCCCATTCATACAGGTTGGCCACCTCCACACCACCGCGACCTTCCGGATCGCCCCCGATGATCTGATGGGCAAAGACAAATTTGAATTTCGAGGTGCTTTTTTCCAGGGTTGTCTTCAGCCAGTCATACTGCGTCTTGCCCAAAGTCCAGCGCCAGCCGTTCAGAGAATCAGGTTTTACTGCGGTACTCCAGTAGGGGTCAAGCACAATGAATAAGGCATCCCCCCAGGTCCAGGAATAATAGGCAGCGCGCTGTCCAACAAAATTGTAATGGGTGGTATCGCCGCTATAGAAATTATCGGGCAGGGGATTCAGGAAATACTTTTTTCGGTCGTTCGTACCCCATACGGGAATGGAATTGGCGGTGCCATTTAAATACCATCCGGCTTCTCCTTCATGATTGCCCAGAGCAATAAACAGCGGGACGGAATGGGTAATCTTTTCGTAATAGGAGCGCAGCAGGTTACAACGATAGGTAACAGTATCCCGGGGTACCTGATTGGAACTGTTTCGTAGCTTATCGGTCATCAGGAAATCTCCGAGATCGATCATGAAATCCGGATTGTCTTCCAGCTGGTTCTGAAGGCAACGATTATAAACTGCGGTGTCACTTTGCGCATCGAGGTGGGGGTCAGCCTGCACGATAAAGGTAAATTGCTTTCCGGTGGTACGCTGGGTCTGAAATGTGTATTCAGGCCGTTGAATGAATGAGGTCGAGCCCGCTTTACGTATGTTGGTGCGATAAAAATATTTCGTATCGGGTAGCAGATTGGTTATTACTACCTCAGAAGAAGTATTGGGCAGAAAGGTCTGCCAGTTCGTTTGCCGGGAATAATTTCCGCTGCTGGTTCCAAACTGCACCCGTACTTCTGCCGTATCATTGAAAATCAGTTGCAGGGAAATGCTATTATCGGATGGACGTCCCAGTAATTCTGAATGCTGCATCGATTGCGCAAAAAGGGAAACGTTCGGTAGGATGAAACTTAAAAAAGAGAAACAGGTAATGGAAGCTTTTCTTAAATAATTAGAATTCCGATTCATGAATGAATGTTTAGAAAGGATTAATGTTTGATAAGTATTTTTTGCGTCAGAAGCCGGGTGTTGGTTTGAACCCGTAAGTAATAAAAACCATCGGTAACCTGGCTGCAGTCCATCTCTTCCGAAGCTGATTCGAGCAGGGTTTGCCCAATCGTGTTGCATAATTGGGCATGAAGCACGGTTTCATCATTCGTAAAACTCATTTTTAGATTACGGTTTGCCGGGTTGGGGTATACGGTCATGGTTTCCGGATCAGAAGCATTGCGGATGCCGGCAGTGGCGCATTTTCCAATCGTATATGAGAAGCCGATTTCCCGGTTGTGATGCTTTCCGCTTACGGTATCAGCCGGTAAATACGCTTTGATATAATCAACCTTGATACAGGAAGGTGTAACGGTAACCCGGATATGCCCGGTTCCGTCAATCGTGTCGGCTGTGTAGGCCCCGGCATTGGCGAGCATGCCAATCTGATAGGTGGAATCGGATGGCATCGGGACTTCCTGATAGGTAACACTATCGAGAATTTCATGGGCAAACAAATGGTCATGTCCCTGAAAAAATATGTTGACATGATTATCCACGAAGAGTTGATGGATCGGCTTAGCCCATCCCGGGCGATAGGTAGGGAAAGTATATAACCCTCCAAGTTTCTGATAACCTCCCCATTCATTCAACTGTGCCTCCAGAATTCCGCCCCGGCCTTCGCCACGGATATGATGCGCAAAAACGAACTTATATTTCGCATTGCTGGTTTCAAGTGTGTTCTTCAGCCAGGTATATTCCGGTAAGCCCAGGGTCCACGACCATCCGGTCGGTTTGGCCGAGGTATCGCAATCATCACGATATACATCCAGCACCACAAACAGCGCATCGCCCCAGTTCCATGCATAGTAATTTTCAGGGATCCCCATGCCAAAACCTTCAGGTGTTGTGTTGCCTGTGTAAAAACCATTGGGATAAGGGTTGGGATAATATTTCTTACGGGCCAGTGTGCCGTATACAGCGATATTATTGGGTGCATTATTTACCAGATAATATTTCTTTTCGCCCTCATGATTTCCCAGACAAACATAAAATGGAACCGAGTGACATATTTTACCCAGAAAGGGACGGTATGCTTTATGCAATGAATCCATTTCATTATAGTCGGTGGTATTGGGCGTATGATCGTCCCCGAAAATATCCCCCAGAGACATCATAAAGTCAGGTTTATCAAGTGCTTCGTTATTCAGCGTTATGTTATACATATTCTGCACTCCCTTCTTGTCATACAAATGTTCATCGGCTTCCAGCGTGAAAACAAAGCTGCTTCCTTTGGCACGTTGGGTATGAAAGGAATATTCAGCAGATGCAATAAACGTGCTGCTTCCGGTGGTATGCCATTGCACACGGTAAAAGTAACGTGAATCGGGGAGCAGGTTATGCAGATCAATCTCATCTGGGATGCCCGGGGCATTATTGAAATTCGCTGTTTTGCCCGGATATGTTCCTGAAAGCAATCCATATTCAATATAGTACACCATGCTTTGTTCAAATAAAATACTCACCGTAATGGAGGTATCTGTGGGCCTCCCCAGAATAATATTGGGAGCCTGAGCTCTGAGCTGGGTTGTTGCTGAAAAAAGGAGGAAAAGAAATGCAAAAAATGACTTAACCGATGTAAGTCGATTCCATTGGAAACATGTAATGTGCATAAAGTAGATAGTGAGAAGGCCGTTTAAGTAGTTGTATTAATAGGGGTTATTTTTTTGAATTATTTTTTACAGGTTGAAAGTAATCACGAATATCACGTACCAGTTCATGCATGCGGGCCAGTTGTTTCTCATCCAGAATCGTTTTCAGTTGATAGGCCTGTTCAATCCGCAATGACTCCATTCTGAATTCATTCTCCGATATCTTTTGAGCCAGTGTATATACCTGAGCACTGTCGGTATATTGCTGAAACATTAGTAAATTCATTGAATCTCTTTCTGACTTAATACGGAGGGCCAGTGCTTCTTCCTGATTAAAAAATGATTCACGGATTTTTCTGAGTTCTTCCTCCTGCCCGCTGCTCAGGTTTAGCTTTTCTTTTAATAAGGCCGACACCTTGGCAATATCCCGCTTGGGTGGTGGGCCGCTTGTTTGCTGACTTTGTTTCCAGATGATAAAAGCAACAGTTGTCAGATTCATAAGAATCAGCAGGAATACCATACGGCGCAGGAATTTGTTTTTCTCGAAAATATCCATGGGTTAATATTTTGACGAGTTAGTGCTGATCAAAAATTCGTTGGCTACTCCCCTCAATTCTTTCTGGTGGGCAAGCTTACGGCTTGAGAGGGTATTGCTGGCAAAGGCGAAGAAATTAATAATAAGGAGAAAGGATATCATGCCCATCAGCCGTCGGTTGGAAGAATTCTCCTTCCTGCTGGACGGGTTCTTCTCAATTTTTTCCCATAAACGGCTGTTCCACGCTTCGGTAGGCTCAATCATTGAAAAGCCTTCAAATGCTTCGGTTTTTGCAGAATCAGTATCCATTATCAGTTGTTTTAGACGTTCAATTGTTTTTAATCTGGCGTTTGGTTTATTAAATATGTCTTTAAATTTTGTTTTGCCCTGTATATCAATGAGTCCACGGCGGTAATACTCGTTTGCATGATTTCTGCAATTTTAGGGGTGGGACACCCGTCGAGCTTGCTTAATGTAAGGGCAATTCTCTGGTTATCAGGTAATTGATTGAGGGCCTTTTCAAGGTTTTTCAGATCATCAGCTTGTTCCAGTGATTTATCTGGGCGGTCAGTACCGGCGAGCCAGGAGGATATCTGATCCAATCCGAGGGTTTCCCCAAAGGAAGCGATACGTTTCTTCCGTTTTCTCTTACGGATCTCATCCAGGGAGCGTGTTACAGCCACCCGATGTATCCAGGTACCCAGGTGTGCATCGCCCCGGAATGAAGCAATGGAATGGTAGATCTCGACGAATACGTCCTGGGCAACGTCTTCTGCATCTTCCCGGTTTAGCAGGAACCGGAAACAGATATTCAACACCGGTTTTTTATACGCTTCCACCAGTTTTGAAAAGGCAGCCTTATCCCCTGATCGTAATAAGTGCAGAAACTCGCTGTCATTCATCAGGGTTCGGGTGAAAATTTATTGAAAGGTTAAATGCAGAGGCGTGTTTTGGGGGGCACTTCCGTGTGAATGATGCGATTCATAAGCCGGTTTGATTCATCCCATTCCGTTTGGTTTAAAATCGGCTTAAGAATTTAAGAGAAGCGGTTTGCTGCAGACTTGGGTATCAAATAGGTAACAAATCAGAAAATGGCTTCTATTCCCAAATATATTCGTTTTCGGGAAAATTTCAGCACAAAAAAGCAGTCCATTTCGGGGACTGCTTTAATGAAACTATCTACTATAATCACATTTTTACAAATGCTTCGAGAGGAATTGGTTGAATTCATCTTTCAAGTCTGTAAAACTTGCCAGAAATGATTCAACGGTATTGGTTAGCTGCTTGTTTTCGCGCAGGTAATGATGATGAATATGATACGGGTGACGGGCTGCTCTTTCTTTTAGCTCATGTTCATGGGCCCGCAGCAAATGCTTGTTGGTATCGATAAGTTCTTTTTTAATGATGAACTGATTCTCAAAATGTTCAATCATGGCACGCACATCAAACTGAGAATTTTTAGCGGAAATCTCTGAAAGTTGTTTACGGAACACCCCCAGTTCGTCTTCACAAAACTGCACATTACTCAGCCATTCAATAATCTGCTGGTGGTCCGATTCGATACTTTGCAAGATGGTTTCCATACAATCAGAGTGTTATTAAATCCTTCTTGGTTTTGCTTTTGGCCGCATAATGTATCAGCTCATTCGTACTCTCCTGTGCGTTTTGCCACAGATCAAGATTCTGAATGGTATATTCGGCCAGTATACTTAACGACTTTTCAGTAAGAAATGCCTGATGTCCGGTGATGATCACATTTTTGAAGCCCAGAAGTTTCACCATCAACTCATCCCGTCGCGTATCGTTACTATGGTCTTCGAAAAACAGGCCGGATTCATTTTCATAAACATCGAGTCCCATGCTGCCAATTTTACCCGACAAGATTCCCTCAATGGCCGCACTGGTTTTAATAAGTCCACCACGGGCCGTATTAATGAGCATTACACCGTCTTTCATCTCACTGATGGCTTCTTCGTTGATCAGATGCTGTGTGGATGCGTTCAGGGGTACGTGCAGGGAAATGATATCCGATTCCTTGATCAGTGTTTTAAAATCAACGTAATTGAAATGGAACTTACGGGCCAGGTTCTTCTTCATCACGGTATCGTAGGCCAGGATCTGGCAACCGAAAGCACTGAGTACCTGTGCCACGGAACTGCCCACATTCCCAAGGCCAATGATGCCCACTGTTTTTGTATGTAAATCGGAACCGATCAGTTTATCTACATTGAAGTTGTAGTCGTGGATCTGCTTATAGGAAGGAAGCAGCTTACGGCTCAGCGAGAGCATGAGCATCACAGTATGTTCTGCAATGGCGAAGGGTGAAAACTGGGTAACGTTTGCCACATGAATACCATGTTTCTCGGCAGCTTTCAGGTCCACATTATCATATCCTGAAGAGCGGATATTGATATATTTGATCTTGTACTCGGCCAGCTTTTCAATCACATTCTCATTGCATTCATCGCCCGAGAAAAGAATAACAGCATCTTTTCCCTTGGCGTAATCCACAGTAGATTCCGACAGCCGGTTTGTCATAAAAAACAAGTCATGCCTTTTATTATTTGCCCGCGTCAGAAATTCTTTTTCAAACTTCTTTGTACTGTAAACCACTGCTTTCATTAAATCGGATGTTGTGCTTTTCAAATACAAATTTGTATTTTAAATACAAGTTCCAATATGACCGCTGTCAGGTTTTGCGGTGAGATGTATCAACTAACAAGCATTAGGTGAGGCGCTTCCGGGTGATTGCAGCGCATACCATTCTATGTACGGAATAGCCGCAACAGATGGGTTTAAAATTCAATTAAAATGCCGCGATTGGGCAGGCAGTAGTTCTAATTTTTCATGCTTTCAAGATGCTTGATATCGAGCAGCGTAATATTACTGGCCCGTATATCGATGAGTTTCTCATCCTTGAAATCGCTGAGGGTACGACTAATGGTTTCCGTTGCGGTTCCTACCATGTTGGCAAGGTCTTCGCGCAATATATTGATGGTGAAATGCGGCACCGTTTCTTTATCGTATCGTTTTTTCAGGAGTAATAATGCATCAGCCACACGTTTCCGTACGGAGTTGTATGCGATGCTGATGAGCTGCTCCTCTTTTTCCTTAAGATTGTTGGTCAGCATCTTAATAAACTTTTTCGAGACCTCACTGTTACGGTAGATGAGTGAGTAGAAATCTTCTTTCGGGATCAGGAGCACCTCGGTTTCTTCCATGGCCTGGGCCGTATCGGAATGATTTTGTTCCTGAAGCAGATCGGCATACCCGAAGAAATCGCCCTCATTATACAGGCCGGTGATCATTTCCTTTCCGTCGTTATTCATAAGGTAGGTTTTAATTTTACCCTTGTTAACCAGATAGAGGTAGTAAGGTGAATCGCCTTCCAGATAAATGTTTTGACGCTTTTTATAATGACGTATCTTCTTTTCGGTAGAAAGTTGTTTGAGTTGCTCAATGCCCCGCACATCATGCACAAACTCCACATAGCCTTCACTGTTTTTTGCGAATTCTCTTTTCAGCAATTCATTCTTCCGGAAACGACTTTCAATGGCATTCAGTAATTCCACATCATCGAAAGGCTTGGTGAGGTAATCGTCGGCACCCATTTCCATTCCTTTGCGCATATCGTTCCGTTCGGCTTTGGCAGTTAGAAAAATAAACGGGATGGATGCGGTTTTTTCGTTTTTGCTGAGGGCAAACAGTACACCATAACCATCCAGTTCAGGCATCATAATATCGCAGATGATGAGGTCGGGACGATGTTGTAATGCAAGTTCCACACCTTTCTTACCGTTGTCGGCTTCAATTACTTCGTAATCGGCCAGGGCCAGGATTTCAAGTGTGCTTTCGCGGATGTCTTTGTTGTCTTCAATAAGCAGAATAACTTTGTTCATGACTATTATTTTGAGAATTTTAATCTAAATTTTGTTCCTTTATTTAACTGACTGGTAAATTCAATCGACCCGTTCATCAGGTTGATGTATTTTGTTACCAGATTCAGGCCAAGGCCTGTTCCTTGTACGTTTCCGGCATTGTTGGCCCTGAAAAACGGTTCGAAAAGGTTTTTCTGGTCGCTCTCCGGAATGCCGATACCGTTGTCTTTCACCGAAATATAAATATAATCGTCGTCTATTTTGGTGTTGAATTCGATGATGCTGTTTTCAGGTGAATATTTGATGGAGTTTGAGATCAGGTTCACCACACAGTTTTTCAGCAGGTGTTCATCGAGAATCACGTTGCTGGTGGTGCCGGTATGCTGGTGAACAATAAATTGCCCCGGACGGGCAATTCCCTGCATTTCCTCTTTCAGTGTTTGAGCAAACTCAACAAGGTCAAATTCCGTCGGCATATTATGCACCCGTCCTTCTTCAAGTTTATCGGCCGAAAGAAAATCATTCAGTATATCGGTTAGATAGTTAACCGATTGTTTGATTTTATGGGTATGTTTCTGAATATTGTCGCATTCCTTCTGCTTGGCATATTTGTCGATCAGCGAAGCGGAAAGTTTTATGGAACTCAGCGGTGTCCTGAATTCGTGGGAGGCGGTCGACACAAAGCGGGTTTTGAGATGGTTCAGTTCCTTTTCCTTCTCCAGGGCCCGGTGCGTTTCCTCCCTGCCTAATTCCAGCTTTTTTACTACTTCGTTCAGTGTACGGGTACGCGAAGCCACAATGTTTTCCAGTTCATCGGTGTAATGCTTCAGCTGGTTCTCAGCTTCTTTTTGTTCGGTGAGGTCATGTACAATACCTGTGAAAATGGTGCGGGTTCCAAGTTTTACCTCGCTTACGCTCAAGCGGAAGGGAAACAACTTGCCCGAACGTTTCTGACCCATCACCTCACGTCCGATGCCAATGATCTTCTTTTCTCCCGTGGTAATATAATGGTGGATATAGGCGTCGTGATTGCTTTTATGCGGGGCCGGCATCAGTGTTGAAATATTTTTGCCTATAACATCCTCCTCTTTGTATTCAAACAGCTTCAACGCTGCCGGATTCATCGTTTCAATGATCCCAAACTGATCAATTGTGATGATCCCATCAATTGCTGTATCAATAATCGCCTTTAGTAGTAGTCCGTCTTTCATGAACGAGCCTCTGATTTATTGCACAATGTTACAGAATTCAGATGGATTATTTAGGATAACAAACAGGAATTGATGAGGATGAGCCCGGAAAATGGGGACTTACATACGGGATTCCGAGGTTTAACCCTCTTAAAAGGAGTAAAACACCGGTGAAAAATAAAAAAACAGGCATGATCCGGTACACTTTGGTACGGATGGAATAGGGAAAAACCCTTGCCATCCAGCGTAACGAGAGCAACGCCGGCATGGTACCCAGTCCGAAAAACACCATAAATAACGCAGCTGAGATGGCTGAACTGGTGAGAAT
This sequence comes from Bacteroidia bacterium, assembly GCA_044228315.1. GTDB lineage: Bacteria > Bacteroidota > Bacteroidia > UKL13-3 > UKL13-3 > CAINMV01. The sequence goes on from JBGAVF010000002.1 coordinate 16,446, forward strand.
GGCGCCTGCCAGGGCAAAATATACCAGACCGCAGGGGAGCAACCCGTGAAGCATACCGGCGATAAAATAGGCTGAATGGTGTTCCTTCCGGAGATAATGGCTGAATGTGTTTCGGAAAACTTCTCCGGTTTTTTTCACCAGATGTATGGCTTCCTGAAGTTTGTTTTTCCAGGTGGCCGGTATCACCGCAAAGGCAATTACCCCTGCGCCAATTAGTATTGAAAAGACCTGCTGTACACCTGCCACATAGAATCCGTTTCCGAAAGTGCCGATCAGAAGTCCGAGCAATCCGTAGGTAAGGAGGCGGCCGGAATGGTTCACCAGCATGGCAACGAGCCGTTTCACCGGGTTTGCCTGCGGAACCGGCAACGCCAGTACAATGGGGCCGCACATACCCACACAATGCAAACTGCTAATGAAACCAAGCACAAACGCAGGAACCAAGTACATGCGTTAAAAGGTAACTAGCTGTTCATTGAAGTATTTGTGGTCGTTCACAACCCAGCTCAGTTGAATCTTATAGTAACCTTTTGTTCCGGCAGGTACAGGCATTTCATAGGTTCTGTTCTGCTCCAGAGAAAAAGCCGTTTTGGAATCTTTGGTTGCATCCGATGGGCAGAATAAAAGCAAAGTACCGGTGATCTTTTCCTTTTCAAATTGTTGTGGAAACACAATTTTCACCTTTTCTCCCGCCGCTGTGATCTGGGGTTGCTCCTTCAGATCCACCGTATTGTTCATCTCATCGATATGGTTCTGGTAATCGAGCTCTTTCGCGTAATAATCAGGAGAAACCAGATCTACCTGCTGCGACATGGTATAAAATACCATACAAAGAATAGCAATTACAAAGCCTCCGTAAAGAAGGGCTATTTTACCTCCCCAGTTCAGTTTCATGGTGATGTTTTTATGTGACCAAATTTATTGGTTTTGTGAAAGGTCAATAAAGGTGGTTTTGATGGTTTTTATTTTTTTTGTCATTATTATAAATGCCAATGTGGATTTCCGTTTTATGCCCTTTTACGGCCCCTTTTTTCAGGTTCACAAAGAAGACGCCTTCGCCCAATGACTCTTTTGCAATGGAAATATCCTTTCCTACCATTTTGATTTCCCCGTCGGCATCTTCCAGTTTCAAAGTAACAGGAATGTCTTTATGTGTTTTATTGGTAAGGGTAATGTTATATACATTGCTGAGGCTGCCATCGGCCTGCTCCTGATAGGTTTGTCCGGGTGAGCGCAGGATGGTGGCATCGAAGTCGGTACGACTGGCCAGCAGAAATACGAGCACACTTATAAGGGCCACCAGAATTGCGGTATACATTTTAATACGAAGTGTAAAATGCAACTTTTCCTTGTTGGCAATATTGTTTTCAGAAGCATACCGGATAAGCCCCGTAGGCAGGCCTACACTGGTCATCATATTGTCGCAGGCATCAATACAGGCGGTACAATTCACACATTCCAGCTGGGTGCCATGCCGAATGTCAATACCTGTAGGGCAAACTTTCACGCACTGATGGCAGTCTACACAATCGCCTCCGGTACGCACCTCATTCTTCTTGAACTTGTGCCGTGTTTCACCCCGTACATAGTCGTAGGCAACCACAATGGAATTTTTGTCGAGAATAACCCCCTGCAAACGTCCGTACGGGCAAACCACCAGGCAAACCTGTTCCCTGAAAAAGGCATACACAAAAAAGAACACTGAGGTAAATATGAATAAGGATATCAGTTTTCCAATATGGCTGGAAACCGGTTGGGTCCAGAAATCCTTCACTTCATCAATGCTGATGAGATAGGCCAGGAAGGTATTGGCTATCAGAAAGGATAAAACAAAGAACGCCACATATTTCAGGGTGCGTTTTATGATCTTACGTCGGGTCCAGCGTTCTTTGCTCAGAATTTTCTGCTGGGCGGCATTGCCTTCAATGAGGTATTCTATTTTGCGGAATACCATTTCCATGAAAATGGTTTGAGGGCATGCCCATCCGCAAAAAACACGTCCGTAAATAACTGTAAATACAATTATAAACATCAGGAAGGTAAGCATCCCCAGCATGAAGATGAAGAAATCCTGGGGCCAGAAAACCATGCTGAAGAGGATAAATTTCCTTTCCAGCACGTTTATCATAAAGAGGGGTTCATCGTGTATTTTGATGAATGGAAGAATAAAGAACACCGCAAGGTAGATCCAGCTGGTATACGTGCGAAGATCGTATAGTTTCCCTTTTGGTTTTTGAGCGAATATCCAGGCTCGCTTGCCTTCTTTGCTAATAGTAGCAATTGAGTCACGAAACGATTCCTCATCGGCATTCTCATTCTTCCCTAACATTTTCGTCTTATTTCTTTATACTGTCTTTAACAGGTGTTGTTTTGGTTGTATCGGTTGCTGTGGCGCCTTCCGGAAGGTATAATACCCCTTCGTGCGGACGAGGACTGGTGAGATTGGTTCCTGCCAGTGAATAAATGTAGCTGGCAATCTGCTGTATCTGTTTTGGCGACAACTGATTTCCCCAGGCTTGCATGGCTTTTCCCTGCACCCCGTATTTAATGGTTTTAAAGATGCTCTTTACATCGCCTCCGTGGAGCCAGTAGTTATCGGTAAAGTTCGGACCGATGTTTCCTTCTCCATTCTGTCCATGGCATTGGGAACATTTATTATCGAGGGTAAACAGTTTTTTTCCTTCTGCGATTCCGGCTGCATCCATAAGGGTGGCTGTGTTTTCGTCCACATTTTCACCGGCTTTCTTCAGGTATTCTTCCATACGTACTTTCGCTTCCGACATTTCTGTTTCATATTCTTGTCCCTGCAACTTTCCGCTTTTAAAAACATGGAAATTCAGCAAATAGATAACCGCTACCAGAATGGTAAAATAGAAGCCGTATTTCCACCAGGGTGGTAAGGCATTATCCAGTTCTTTAATTCCGTCGTAGTCATGGTCGAGGAGGATATCCTGCTCTTGTTCTACAGGAACGGCATCGGTAATTACGTTATGTACAAATTTGCTTTCCCAGATGGATTTCTTCTTGGTTTCAGAAGCCGGAGCAGGAACCATCATTCGGTACAGGCGGAAGATATACAAAGAGAAGAAACAGATGATAAGAAACTCCACAATGATTACCGAAGCCCATAACCAGAAATGCCACATGCCAACCCCTCCGTAATTGAAGAAAGATGTTGCCGCTGTTGTGGTTGCTTTGGCTTGCTGAGCCATGGAGGAATTACTGATCAAACTTAAGCCAATAAGGCAGAGAACCGTTAGAACTCCGGTGGATTTGCGGGAACGATCGCCTACTTCATTGGCAAGGGCCAGCATTACACGACCAAGAATGTAAATTACGGCAGCCAGTATGGCGGCCACCAGCAACATGGCCCATTCGAGAAGGCTGGTAGATGCCGGAGCCGCGGCCGTGGTTGCTGCCGTAGCATCGGCAGCAGGGGCCGTTTGAGCCGGCAGGTTGCTGTAGATACAGAAGAAGAAAATCAGGATGAATATTCTTAAAATATACTTTTTCATTTTATAATTAGGTTAATGATGAATGATCGGTTTAATTTATTCCAAGGGGAGTTTTTCAATTTCAGAAATGATGTCTTTATCTGCTTTCCAGAGCCATACAATCAGCACCAGAAAAAATGTAAAGAAGATCACCAGTGAAATAATGGGGTAAATTTCTACTCCGGCAATGGATTCTGCGTATTGTTTTATGAATTTGAACATTCGATGGTTTACTTATCGTTTTGTGATGTGGTTTTGGCTTTGATATCGGTTCCGACACGTTGCAGATAAGCGATAAGTGCTACGATTTCGGCGTTCGGATCTATATCGATCTTATCATTTTTCAGACTGGCAGCAATAGATGCCTGTTGTCTTTCCAGATCTTTCATCGCAATATCTTCATATCCTTTCGGGTATGGTACACCCAGTGTACGCATGGCTTTGATCTTTGAGCGGGTATTGGTGGTATTCAGCGATTTCTCCATAAGGAACGGATACGCCGGCATAATGGAACCCGGACTGAAATCCTGAGGGTTATACATATGATTGAAATGCCATGAATCGGAGTATTTGCCACCGATGCGTGCCAGATCGGGACCGGTACGTTTTGAGCCCCATTGGAACGGATGGTCATACACGAACTCTCCGGCTTTTGAATACTCGCCATAGCGTTCGGTTTCGCTGCGGAACGGACGGATCATTTGCGAATGACACACATAACATCCTTCACGAACGTAAATATCGCGGCCCTGTAACTCGAGTGGTGTATACGGTTTCACGCTGCTGATGGTAGGTATATTTGATTTGATAAGGAATGTCGGAATCATTTCAACGGCTCCTCCGATAAGGATCACGATCAGACTCAGGATCAGCATTTGAACCGGTTTGCGTTCAATCACGCGATGCCATCCGTCGCCGCTGTGAGCGGTGTATTCTTTTTCCAGGGCCGGAGCTTCAGCCGGTTCGTCGGCAAGTAACGTTCCTGTTTTCACGGTTTTTACCAGGTTATAGGTCATCATCACAGCACCCGCGAGGTAAAGGAGTCCTCCAAAACTTCTCAGGGCATACATTGGTTGAAGTTGGGTCACTGTTTCAAGGAAACGGTATTTAATTTGTCCCGATTCGGTGAATTGCTTCCACATCAGACTTTGTTCGAAACCGGCCCAGTACATAGGTACGGCATAGAAAATTATACCCAGTGTGGCGATCCAGAAATGCTGTGCTGCCAGTCGTTTTGAGTACAATTCAGTTTTGAAAATCCGCGGTATCAGCCAGTACAGCATACCAAAGGTGAGCATTCCGTTCCATCCCAGCGCGCCAACATGCACGTGTGCCACGATCCAGTCGGTAAAGTGTGCAATGGCATTTACATTTTTTAATGAAAGCATAGGACCTTCGAAGGTGGCCATACCGTAGGCAGTAACAGCAACTACAAAGAATTTTAAAATAACATCGTCACGTACCTTATCCCAGGCACCGCGAAGGGTTAATAATCCGTTGATCATACCTCCCCAGCTCGGAGCAATCAGCATTACCGAGAATACCACACCCAGCGACTGGGCCCAGTCAGGCAATGCAGTATAAAGCAAATGGTGAGGTCCGGCCCAGATATAAAGGAATATCAGTGCCCAGAAGTGAATGATAGACAGGCGATATGAGTACACCGGACGATTGGCTGCCTTGGGCATAAAGTAATACATAAGTCCCAGGTAGGGTGTTGTAAGGAAGAAGGCAACGGCATTGTGTCCATACCACCACTGCACCAAAGCATCCTGAACACCTGCATAAAAGCTGTAGCTTTTCAGGAATGAAACAGGCAATTCAAAAGAATTAACGATATGAAGAACCGCAACCGTTACAAAGGTGGCAATGTAAAACCAGATGGCTACATACAGGTGGCGTTCACGGCGTTTTAAAATGGTTCCGAACATGTTCCATCCGAATACTACCCAGATAAGCGCAATGGCAATGTCAATTGGCCATTCCAGCTCAGCATATTCTTTTCCGGTAGTTATACCCAGCGGAAGTGTGCAGGCAGCTGCAACAATAATTAATTGCCAGCCCCAGAAATGAATACGACTGAGTGCATCGCTAAACATGCGGGCTTTGCAAAGCCGCTGCAGGGAATAGTAAACGCCCATAAAAATACCGTTTCCAACAAACGCAAAAATCACCGCATTGGTATGTAACGGACGCAGACGACCGAAACTGCCGAATTGGGTAATGTTGAGCGCGGGGAAAACCAGTTGCAGAGCAATGTAAAGCCCGGCAAGCATACCTACCAGTGCCCACAGCATTGTGGCATAGGCAAAGTTTCGAACGATCTTGTTGTCGTAGGAGAATTGTTCTAATTGCATAGGAAATAAAGTAAATGTGTATGAATGGGTAAATAAATAATTAAAATTTCTCAGGAACGGGCACTTGTCTCGGTCTCAATAGCAGTGCTGCTTTCAGGCTTGGGTACAGGCAATGTGTCATCGAAAAGCATACGCACGGAAGGGGTGAACTCATCGTCGAGCTGACCGCTGTTCACCGACCACAAAAAGGCGAGTAAAAACCCGCCGGCAACCAATATGCTCACACCAATAAGAATGAATAAAACGCTCATAGTAATAGTTATAGAATGTTTGGCCAAAACTATTTGTACCGCATGTTTCAAAACCTGACCAATGTCAGATCCGGTGGTGATATCAATCAGTTTCAGTTATTTATGACAAATATCATAATAAAACTGACAACCACAAATGCTTTTAAGACAAAGCGAAGGGACTTAGATGGATGGGAAACTGAGGGTAAAAGTAGAGCCTTTATTCAGCTCACTTTCCAGTTGCACCGTGCCTTTCAGGTTTTTCACCATGATTTTAACATAATTCAGGCCCAGGCCAAACCCTTTTACGTCGTGGATATTTCCGGTAGGAACCCGGTAAAATTTATCGAATATTTTTTTCTTGTGCTCACTGGATATTCCGATGCCGTTATCAATGACATCAATGAGCAGGTTCGGTCCTACATTGCGGGTCACGATCTTTACTTCCGGGTTTTCGCGGGAATACTTAAGGGCATTGTCGAGCAAATTGAAGATGATGTTGGTGAGATGCAGCTTATCCGTCATAATATTCGGGTTGCCGGCGGCCAGGGTGCAATTGATCGATGCCTTGCGCTCATTCAGCGTGGGCTGAATATTCTGAATGGAGTTGCGTATCACTTCGTGGGCGTCCACCACTTCCCATTTGAGTTTAATATCTTCCCGGTCGAGGTGGGCCATTTGCAGCACCCGTTCCACCTGGTTCTTTAGCCGCAAGGCCTCTTCCTGTATAATGGTGGCGTAGCTGGCCAGGCGCTCGGGTGTTTTTATAATATTCGGGTTTTTTAATACATCGCTGGAGATGGAAATGGTGGAGATCGGTGTTTTGAACTCATGCGTCATATTGTTGATGAAGTCTTTCTGTATGGCCGAAAGCCTTTCCTGACGCAAAACTATATACACCATAATACCAAATGAAACCAGCACTACCAGTACAGCGATGGTTGAAAATATCCAGGCCGCCATACCGGTGGCGACATCCAGTTTTTTATTCGGAAAGTATACCGAGAAGTAGTAGTTATCGTGCTCATACACCGGAAGGTCCTTGCGCACCTTAATGTCGATACGCTCTCCCTGCTCATTCAGCGCACTGCTGTATACGATTCGGTCGCCTTCACAGTCGTAAATGGAATAGCTGAACGACGAACGGATATTCAGGTCGAAGAATTCTTTTTTCAGATAAAACTCAAGCACGTTGGCATTGATTTCATCATTGATATTCACCACATAATAGTCGTTGGCCAACTGACGTACCGTGGTTAGCTGCAATTTACTCTCATTGTTATTGCTTCTCAGCACTTCCTGAGCAACCCGGCGAAGGGCCAACTCGGTTTTTTTCTCAAAATCTTCCTTTTCCTGTGTGTATTTGGTGCCCACCCAGTAAAGCTGGGTAACGGTAATGCCGACAATAGAGATCAGCGCAAGAATAATAATGATGCGAACGGTGCGTTTATGCATGCGAACTCAGAAGTAAATCGGCTATATCGGCCGAATCTATGTTTTCATGGCTGGAGTTGAAGATGCATTTTCCGTTACAGATCAGTAAAATTTGCGGAGAATGGTGTGTAACGTTAAAAATATCGGCTATTTTCCGCGCCAGCAAACGGTCTTTCACCACATCAATCAGGTGGGATTCTGCGGGAAGGGACAGGTTTTTAACCGAACGTTCCCAACTTCTGAAGGCCATGGCACTTACACCACACCGGTAACTATGCTTGAAGATCAACTGGGGGCGCTCGAACGAAGCAGACTGAATTTCTTCGAGCTGATCCAATTCTGAAAGAATATTCCATTCCATAACTCCGGCAAATCTACAAAATATGTACGGGTATACCTGCCGGGTAAATTGACCTGAAAATCAATTTAAAACAATTAACACCCCTGTGAAGGGGCTAAAGTCTTATTTTTGACCCTCATGATCTCAAGGATTCTATTCCTGCTGGCCCTTTTGTGCGGAATTTCTGCGTACTCAAAAAATGATACGCTTACCACAATTGTTTTTGAAACCACCGTTCACGATTTCGGAGAAGTAAAGATCAATCAGCGCATCAGCTATGATTATGAATATACCAACACAGGAAAGAAGCCGTTACTTATACATTCGGTAATGGCAACCTGCGGTTGTACCACCCCGCTGTGGAGCCGCGATCCAGTGGCACCGGGCAAAAAAGGAAAAATTACCGTGGGTTTTGAGTGTTTCCCCATTGAAATGAAATTCGACAAATCGCTCACCGTGTATTGCAATACGCCCGAGGGCAGTGTGGTTCTCACCATCAAAGGCAGCTGCGTGGATAAGTTTAAAACCCTGAAAGAGCAGTATCCGGTGGAGGCCGGGCGTTTTCGTTTCGATAACAACCACGCCGCATTCGATAAGGTATTTTCCAATGAAACCAATAAGCAACGTTTCCTTGGGTTTTATAACAGCAGCGAGGATACCATCAATATTCTGGAATTCATCACACCTCCGTACATCACATGCAAGGCCTTTCCAACATACGTAAAACCGCATCAGGAGGGGAAGATCCACGTGTTTTACGATGGTACACGTAATCCGGATTTCGGGTTTAAATTTGATAAGGTGACCATGATCACCGACGACAAGGATGCAGCCCGGAAAATGTTGTACATCAGCAGCGAGCTGATGGAGTATTTTGACACATCAGTGGTGAATAATGCAGAAATAACGCTTCCTGAAACTAACTTTGCGTTTGGAAAAGTAGTTCCCGGTGCGGTAAAATCCCATACGTTCGTTATTAAGAATACAGGTACTGATACATTAATTATCCGAAAGGTGAGGACCACATGCGGTTGTACCGTGGTGCTTCTTGAAAACGATCGAATTCCGCCGGGGAAAAGCACGCATTTAAAGGTGGAATACAACACCTCCGGGGCAGTAAAAGGGGTGAACAATAAGCCGCTGATGATCATCAGTACCGATCGTAAGAAACCCGTAGTAAATATTGTGGTGAGTGCGGAGGTGGAGTAACCTGTGGGTTGAGTTAAACAACGGTGATCACAATGTCGGTGCCGGAATCCGGTGTAATGGTACCGATACATTTCCATTCCAGATTTCCGCAGCTTTCAAGTATTTTCTTTAACGTCTCCTCATGGCCCGGTTCGGCCGTAAAGAGCAGTCCTCCGTTGGTTTGCGGGTCGTTCAGAATGCCAAAGGAAGCAGCCGTGATACCCTGAACTTTTTTCTCCCAGGCATTCCAGTTCCGGTAGGTATTATCGGGCATACAAAAGGAGGCGATATATTTATCAATCCCGGCAATTTTCGGAATGTCTGTAAAGGTAATTTCTGCATTTAGCCGGCTTCCTTCGCAAATTTCCAGCAAGTGTCCAAGCAAACCGAAACCGGTTACATCGGTCATAGCCGATACAAACGGCAACTGGCCCAGCAGTTCCCCGGCATTATTCAGGCGGGACGCATATTCAGCAATGAGCCCTCTTTCGTTCTCTTCCAGCAGGTCTTTTTTCATGGCAGCACTCAGAATTCCGGTTCCCAGTGGTTTGGTTAAGTACAGATGGTGTCCGGCAAGGGCTGTGTTGTTCCGTTTTAGGTGTTCTTTCGTTACCAAACCGGTTACGCTCAAGCCAAAAAAAGGCTCCGGTGCATCAATACTGTGTCCGCCGGCAATGCTGATACCGGCTTTGCGACATGTGTCCATGCCCCCGCGTATGATTTCCCGAACCATATCGGCCGGAAGTTTATCGACTGGGAAACCCAACACACTGATGGCTGTGAGCGGGCGCCCTCCCATGGAATACACATCGCTGATGGCATTGGCAGCAGCAATGCGTCCGAAGTCGAAAGGATCATCAACAATAGGGGTGAAAAAATCGACGGTACTGATGATGCAGTCGGTTTCGTTGAGTGCAACCACAGCCGCATCATCCTTGCTCTCAATGCCAACCAGCAGGTTGCCGGGTTTCACGCTAAGGGTTTCACCACCGAGAATGCCATCGAGAACAGCCGGAGCTATTTTGCAGCCACAGCCCGAACTTTTCGAGAACCGGGTTAGCCTTATTTCTTCTGTCATCCGTTTTTCGGGATTTGGTCAAACGCTTTGGCGGCACCGCATTTCCCGCATCCATCTGCGCACGATCCGGAACCGGATTGCAGCTGGGACTTCACCTTACGGTAAATGTAAAAGGCCGAAACGGCACTAAGGAAAGCAATGATGACATATTGCCAGAACATACGGCAAAGGTACATAATTTACCGGAGGCGGTAACATTTTGGAGGCCCTGTACGTATCGGTTAACGGGAAGAAAAATCCCTCCGGCTTTCTCCCGACAGAATCAAATCAAAATAATACCTTTGCCCAAATTTATTTCACATCATGCGTAAAATTTTCACATTTTTCGGCCTTTTTATTTCGGCCGTTCTTTTTGCCCAGCCTGTTCTTGTAGAGAAGGTAGAGCACAAAGCCGGGGATTACAATATCCCTTACGAAAAGTACAAATTACCCAACGGGCTAACCGTTATCATCAATGAAGATCACAGCGACCCGCTGGTGGCCGTGCGCGTTACTTACCACGTTGGAAGCGGACGCGAAGCCGCTGGTCGTTCCGGTTTTGCCCACTTCTTCGAACATATGATGTTCCAGGGTTCGGGTCATATTGCCGATGAACAGCATTTCAAGATCCTTTCCGAGATCGGTGCCGCACAGGAAAACGGTAACACGGAAGAAGACCTGACCCACTATTACGAGACCGTTCCGAGCAATCATCTGGAAACAGCTCTTTGGCTGGAAAGCGATCGTATGGGATATCTGCTCGATTCATTGACCAGCAAGAAATTCGAAAACCAGCGCGATGCGGTTAAAAATGAAAAATCACAAAACTGGGATAATCGTCCGTATGCCCGTACCGGTGAAGTGACCAATGCTGCTTTATATCCTGCCGGTCACCCGTATAGCTGGCCGGTGATCGGGTATGTGAACGACCTGAACAACGCCACGGTGGAAGATGTAAAACGCTTTTTCCTGCGCTGGTACGGCCCGAACAATGCGGTTGTGGTGCTTTCCGGTGATGTAAATACACAGGATGCCCTGAAACTGGTAGAGAAATATTTCGGAAACATCCAGAAAGGTCCGGATGTGAAGCCGATGAAGGTGGAGCCGGTGCTTCTTCCTGAAGACAAATATGCCAATATGGAAGATAATGTATTTCTTCCCCTCATTATGATGACGTTCCCAACCGTAAAAATGTACCATCCGGATGAGGTGGCGCTTGATTACCTGAGTGAGTTACTGGGTTCGGGTAAAAACGGATTCCTGTACAAAAACTTCGAAAAAGAAGAAAAAGCCATTCAATCGTTCTCCAGTCATGGTACCAATGAACTATCCGGTGAATTCCAGATCGGGGTATTGCCTTATCCCGATTTTGGTGCAGACCCGAATAAAGTTTATGGAGAAGTAGAAGCCAAAATCCGCGAAGTGCTTGACCAATTTGAAAAAACCGGTTTCACTGAAGCCGACCTTGAGCGTCTGAAAGGAAATAAAGAAATTGGTTTTGCTTCCAGCAACGAAAGCTGCTTCGGGAAAGCCAACTATCTGGCACGCTGGTGGGCATTGACCAACAATTCATACAATACCCAAAAGGAATTCGACCGGTATAAAAACGTTACCAAAGCTGATATCATCCGTGTTTACAACAAATACATCAAAGGCAAAAAATGTGTGATCACACTGGTTCATCCAATGGATCCATCAGCCGGAAAAAAGAAAATTCAAACTGCTGAAAATCCATTGTCAGGAAACGCTTCTGACGATTACGGTGATTTGAAATATGTGCGTCCAGCCGATAATTTCGATCGTTACAAACGTCCGGAAGTAGGTCCGTATAAGAACGCCCAGGTGCCAACCTTTAAAAAGTACAAATTCGATAATGGCCTTCAGGTAATTGGAACACATACTACTGAATCGCCAACCATTTCATTTACCATTAACCTGAAAGGCGGAGCCAAACTCGACCCGGCCAAGAAACTGGGTCTGGCTGCAATCACTGCTGAAATGATGAATGAAGGAACGGCAAAATATACGCCTGAAGAGTTTGAGGCTGAGCTTGATAAACTGGGAAGTAACATCAGTTTCAGTGCCGGCGGCAGTGCAACTTCAATAACTGTAAGCTGTATGGCAAAGAATATTGATGCAACGCTGGCTTTGCTGGAAGAAGCACTCATGCATCCACGCTTCGATGAAAAAGCATTACGCCGTATCCGCAAGCAAACCAAAGAAGGTTTCAAAAGTGAATACACCAATGGTTCCCTCATTGCCCAGAAGGTATTTACCAAGCTGATCTATGATGGTACACCGGTAGGAAATTATTACCTCGGAAATGCCACCACCATTAATGCCATTACCATTGATGATGTGAAAGATTACTACAGTAAATTCTACAATCCATCGAATGCAGTGATGGTATTTGCCGGTGATATTGATGAAGATGCACTGGTTGCCAAGCTGGGATTCATTAAAAGCTGGGCCGCCAAGCCGTATGAGTTGCCAAAAATGTCGGATGTAAAGAAACCGGAGAAAACCACGGTGTACTTTGTTAATATGATCGACGCCACAAATGCCAATATTATGCTGGGATATCCGGCCATGCCTTTCGATTATAACGGAGAATTCTTCAAAGCCAACCTGATGAACTTCTCATTCAGCGGAGGTTTCCTTGGACGCCTGAATATCGACCTGCGTGAAGACAAGGGATACACCTACGGTATCTACGGTGGATTCAACGGAAGCAAAGAGTATGGTTCCTTTGGTGTGGCTGCCAGCCTTCGCGGCACCGCCTGCGATAGCGCCCTGGATGAAATTCTGGTGGTGATGCGTAAATTCAGAGACGGTGGTGTAACCGATGATGAGTTGAGCTTTACCAAGAAATCCTATACCAGCAGCGATGGTTTGAAATATGAAACATCGGGCCAGAAAGCAGGATTCCTGTACCGCCTGATTGAGTACAACCTGCCAACCAACTACAGTGAGGAACAAAATGCCATTGCCAAAAACATTACCAAAGAACAGGTAAATGAATATGCAAAAAAATACCTGTTACCGGATAATATGGTAGTTGTAATTGTTGCCGATGAAAAACTCTGCAAGAAGAACCTGAAGAAGAAAGGCTACACCATTATTGATGTAGACAAGAACGGAGAGAAGAAATAAAAGGTAACTGCACGTAGTATAAAAGAAGGCCGTCCGGAAAATGGATGGCCTTCTTTATTTTAACGAAGTTGGATTGCAGTTGATTAAAAATAAATTCTAATACATCATCATCTTCATACAAAATACACTGCCTCCCGATTTCATGAATTCGGAAGTGTCCAGCTCATGAATGATAAATCCCAGCGAATTCAAAATGCGCCAGGCTTCTTTACTGCCTTTCTGAACTATGGCATGGTGTGCATTTTTGTGATACGGGATATGGGCGTTCAGGCAAAATGTAGTTTCGGCTTCCGTTTCCGGAATAAAATGAACGTATTGGAACAGCGAGTGAATTGCATCAAGCCCATCCGGGGTAAAGGCGTCACGGCATAGCATCACATGGTCGGTATTGAGAGGAAGAAAGCAGGTATCGAGATGGTAGAATTTTTCGTGGGGCAGTTCTAGTGCAATTACAGGAACCTGTAGCATCTCCGACAGTTCAGCATGGGCATCGGGTTTGCTGCGGTGGCCATATCCTCCGTAAAGCAATTTTTTGAACGGGTGAGGAATGGTATCGCCCATGCCTTCGAACAGATCCGTTTTCGTAAAATGAAGCGGGCTATAGCCTTGTTCTTTGAAGAACATCTCAAAAAAAGGCACTTCCTTTTTCCGCGAGGCATGTTTCATTTCACTCATCATCACCACCTTCTTTCCATCGGGCGTGATCCAGGGAAACGTTTGGTTGGCGCAAAATACCATATCTTCCAGTCCGGGTGCTCCGGGGATCACCTGCACACCGGAAATCACCTCCCTGGTCTTCAGGTCTTCATACACTTCTTTCAGATGAAGCCATTGCTGCATGGCCAGGTTGGCATCAGTAGCCCCTTCAAAGCCTTTCATAAAGGCGTTTTTCACATCAATGATCTCGAAATATTCCGGCGAACACATCAGCACATTCGTAGGCTCCTCCCGGTATGGAACCTGCCCGATCGTAAAATCGGGCTTGCCGTAATAGATTTTGTTATACATGTGAATAGGCGTTTCTTTGTGGCAAAAGTACCATTTCATTTTTATGCGAATTACCGCCCTGTTTCTTTTACTTGCTACCTGCACCGTTTCCATGTCACAACATGTGATCAGGAATCCGGAAGCCACCCATCGTATCGCTCAGTTCAAACTTCCGGCCCAGCGCACCGAGAAGGAACTGTCGCTGATGCAGCAAAAAGCACAAAATAAAACCAATATCACATACCCGATCACACAGTATCCTGCTTCGGTAACCGTGCCCGGTGAATATGAGG
>JBGAVF010000259.1:0-3995 GCA_044228315.1 Bacteroidia bacterium
TATTTCACGTATAAAACCAACATCGTATGCGTACATTTCTTATAGCTCTGGTATCCCTGATTGTTTCAGGTGCCGCTTATGCTCAAAACAGTTTCAACCGCGTAGCCTGCGGTAGCGCCGTCACCATCCATATAAAGCAAGGCGACAGTTGCACCTATACCTACACCGAATCGTCGAAGAACGAAGCAAGTGGCAAGCTCATTTTTGAGATATATAACAACACACTTCATATTGAAGGGGATGCCCGTGAAGCGGAAGCTTTCATCACACTGAAAGAGCTGCGTGGCTTGTCGATCTCGGGTGTTACGAAAGTGAAGATGGATGAAGTGTTCCGGACCACGGATGTGCGCCTTGAATTCAACGGGGCATCGCGGGGAATCATCGCCCTCGATGCGCAGAAACTGGACCTGGAAACCAGCGGTGCGGCACAGGTATCATTAAGCGGCGACTATGGTACTGCCCAGATCGTTTCTTCAGGGGCCTCCAAAGTGCTCACCCAAAACAGCCGGTTCAACACCTGCGATGTGCAAACATCGGGTGCCGCTATATGTGTTATCGATTCGGTGCGCGAGAACCTGAAAGCAACCGCTACCGGTGCCTCGAAGATCTATATTAAAAGTGTACCGGAAGTTTACCTGAGCAGCCGTAACGGGTTGGGTAAAATATACGAAGGCAACGAATTCGACTCTGTGGCTGCATCGGTTACCGACATGCATGTAGTGATAAAAAATGAAGACGATGATAAAGCCACCAGCTCAAATGATAATGACACCCATCAAGGCCGTCCGAACTGGATGCACAACTGGGGAAGCGGTGATGCAGGCTTTAACTGGGCCGGCTTCGATATCGGCTTCAACGCCCTGCTTAACAAACAAAATACGATTGAGGCACCGGCCGGTCATAATTACCTGGATATGAACCACGCCATCTCGCTGCAATACAATCTGAATCTGTTCGAGAAGGATTTCAAACTATACAAACGCTACGTAATGGGCATGGTAGGTGCCGGATTCAGCTGGAACAACTACCGTTTCAATAACTCGTATGTGCTGCAGCCAAACCAGCCTGTGCTTATCGCTATTCAGGATACCGTGCGTTCTTTCAATGTAAATAAACTGAGATTATCATACTTCAATGTGCCGGTGATGCTCGGTTTCAATACCAGCGTTCGCGAAAAGCGCGCCTTCCATGTGGCCGCCGGTGTAGTGATTGGCTTACGCCTGAACGGTATGGTAAAAACCACCTCCGACAATACCGAATCGTATCGTAAAAAAACCTTTGGCTTATACAATACGGATGCGGTAAAATATGATGCGATGATCCGATTAAAATACAAATGGGCCAATGTATGGGTTTCCTACAGTTTGAATGAACTGTTCCGGAAAAACCAGGGCCCGCAGGTACACCCTATAGCAGTTGGGGTTAGTGTAATTAGTTTTTAACTGCTAAGTTTTTCTTCATATAATATTTGATTCAGAAAGCGGGCTTTGGCCCGCTTTTCTGTTTTTTAGCGGTCGTTGTTGGTAAAGCGCCCGAATACGCCCAGGGGTAACTTACTTCCGGTTTTCGCCTGCAGGTAAATTTCACCGGTTTCCGGTTTCCTCACCTCAGGGAAATGATGTTTCAGTAAATTTTCAATGATCAGGGATGAGAAGCCAAGGGAGTAGGTATTCAAAATGAAAAAGTGCTCTTCCGGGTCGAGGATCTTTTTACAGTCGGTAAGCAGGGCATCGATCATATCCTCGAGTTTCCAGCGTTCCCCTTTGGTGCCAATGCCATACGCCGGCGGGTCGAGCATAATGCCCTGGTATTTTTTCAGTCGCCGTACCTCACGCTGCACATATTTCACCGCGTCTTCCACCGTCCAGCGTATATCACTGAGGCCACTCAGCTGCATATTTTCACCGGCCCAGTTCACCACCTGCCGAATGCTGTCAACATGCACCACATCGGCTCCGGCACAACGGGCAGCCAGCGATGCGCCCCCGGTATAGGCAAAAAGATTGAGTACCTTGGGTACTTCGGTTCGCATCCCTTTTACATTTTCATAAATATAATCCCAGTTGGCAGCCTGTTCAGGGAAAATACCTACATGCTTGAACTGGGTAAGGGCCAGCCTGAAGGTGATATTCAGGTCGTGGTGGGAATAACTCAGGTTCCAGTGCTCCGGCATGCCCCGTTTGGTGACCCATTCTCCTTTATGGCTCCCGGTTTGCCGGAATTCAGCGTCGGTCTTCTCTTTCCAGGTAGCCTCGTCCCAGGTTTTCTGCCAAACGGCCTGAGGTTCCGGCCTCCGGGTCACGTATTTTCCGAAGCGTTCCAGTTTCTCGAACTGCCCGCAATCAAGCAATTCATAATCGCGGAAATGTTTAGGGGTAAGTAGCTGCATGTGAGGGCAAAGGTACTAAGTAGTTGATTATGCCGTTAACAACAATTACTTTTGTTGCCAATACCCATGAACATTACAGAAAAATTCAAAGGAACCGGTGTGGCAGTGGTGACTCCTTTCCGCCCCGACGGAAATATTGACCTGCCTGCCCTTACCCGTATTGTGAATCACATTATTGCCGGCGGCTGCAACTACATTGTTGCTTTAGGTACCACCGGTGAAAGTGTTACTCTTACGGCAGATGAGAAGAAAATGGTGAAAGCTTGCATCGTGGAATCAACGGCAGGTAGGGTGCCCCTGATGCTGGGTGTTGGCGGAAACAATACCGCATCGCTGGTGCATCAGCTAACCACCGAAAATATGGAGGGTTTTGATGCCGTTCTATCGGTGAGCCCGTATTACAATAAACCGAATCAGGAAGGGCTGTACCGGCATTATTCGGCCCTGGCCGATGCCTCACCAAAGCCGGTATTGCTGTATAATGTGCCGGGAAGAACCGGCATGAATATGACCGCTGAAACCACGTTACGACTGGCTTCGCACGGACATATCTTCGGAATTAAAGAAGCATCGGGGAACTTTGATCAGTGTATGGAGATCATTAAAAACAAACCCCGCAACTTTATGGTGATCAGTGGTGACGATGCCTACACACTTCCGTTTATTGCACTGGGTATGGACGGGGTAATATCGGTGGTGGCGAATGCCTACCCACATTTGTTTTCGTCCATGGTGAAAAAAGCCCTCGACGGTGCCTTTGCCTCAGCACAAATCATGCATTACGAGCTAACAGACACCATTAAACTGATGTTCTCTGATGGCAGTCCGGGAGGTGTAAAAGCGTACTTAAAACTCCTGCAACTGTGCGACGATGGGGTACGGTTGCCATTGGCTCCGGTAAATGCACAGATCCAAGCAAAAATTATTAATGACTTCGAACGGTTGCAAAAACAGGCATGATAGAAATACGTAACATATCGAAATCGTTTGGTGACCGTAAGGTGCTTAACGATATAAGCATGATTTTTAAGCCCGGAAAATGCAACATGGTGATCGGTGCCAGCGGCAGCGGAAAAAGTGTGCTGATGAAACTGATGGTGGGATTGATGCAAACCGATGAAGGGCAGATCCTTTACGATGAAAAGGATTTTACCCATCTCGACTACCGGGAGAAAAAAGAGATCCGCCGGGAGATCGGGATGCTTTTTCAAAGTACGGCCCTCTTCGATTCACTCACCGTAGAAGAGAACGTGGGCTTCCCGCTGAAGATGTTCAGCAAACTGCATAAGGATGAACAACTCGACCGGGTCAACTTCTGCCTGCAACATGTGAACCTGGAAAATCAAAATCATAAATACCCCAGTGAGTTGAGCGGGGGTATGAAAAAACGGGTTGGGATTGCCCGGGCCATCGCCCTCAACCCCAAATATCTGTTCTGTGATGAACCCAATTCGGGCCTCGATCCCCTCACTTCCCGCGTGATCGACAAACTGATCAGGGACATTACCTATGAGTTCCAGATGACCACCATTATCAATACGCACGACATGAAAAGCGTTTTTGATATGGGCGACCATATACTTTATATCCATAAAGGGGATAAATG
>JBGAVF010000260.1:0-3984 GCA_044228315.1 Bacteroidia bacterium
TTTTTCTCCAGCCGCAGCGTCTTCATGTATTCGCGCAGGATGATAAACGGCCGGGTGGTGCCCTGTGCCACAAAATAGGCAATGATCAACATCACAATGGTAAGCACCAGATAGAGATTCATGAAATTCACCAGGAACTTCGAAATTTCAAGGTTGTGGTAAATATTCCGTTCGAAGTACGGAATGTTGATGATGTATTTTATTTTACCCGTATTGTCGTTAAAAGGTTCATAACACGAGAGGTACTGCAAATTTCCGATGGTTTCACTTTCGGTATAGATCGATTGCCGTTCAAGCTTTATTTTACGATAGGCTTCATAATTTATTTTACGGCTAAGCAACCCCAAATTAAATACCTCATTCTTCGAGCTCGATACAAGATTCCCCCCGGCCGTATATATCGATACCTCGGTATTGAATAAGGAACCCAGTTTCAGCAAATTGGCTTCCACATCGGCCGAGCTGTCGGTCGATATCCTTCGCTCATCTTCCGTAAGATATTTTTTGATGGATTTCAACTTGGTAATCAAACCGGTGTTTTCCTGTTCAATAATATTGGATTGAATATAACGCAGTGTGAACAGGGATGATAGCAAGGAAATAAAGGCGATGAGGGCCAGAATGCTCAGTACGATGCGCGTACTGTATCGCAGATCGGTAATACTGTATTTGGTGTAGGTGAGCCGGAAGGCCATGTTACGGGCTGATCGCACGGATGACGGAGAAATCAGCCGGTATTGTTTCTGAAAGTTGTAAAGGAATTCAATAACGGAAAGGGTGCCAACAAGAAGGAAAATGAAGAACAGAAGACACAAGGCATTGGCAAAAATTACCAGGGGCGTACTTTTGTTGGCGGTCACCACTACGGTAAGCCCCCCGCTTTCCTTGTACAGCAGATGCGAAAAATCCCCGGCTTTAATGGTGCGGTATTCGGTATTCAGTCCGCCGAAGTTGTACTGATACTGATATTGATAGGTGCCGGCCTGTTGCATCAGCTTGTCACCGCTGTAAATGGCATACGAATAGCCGGCTTCATTCTTACGGGGTGTTTGCGACTGGTCTGTGATAAGAAAAGGCAAAAGGTTGTCGTCCTGATAGGGCCTCAGTTGCAGCAACACATACACCACCACATTGCCAATGGCTGTTTCTTTTTCAAACCTTCCCAGATATCCGAACAGGTCGGAGGGACTCTTCATAAAACGGAAATAGTTGCAAATACCGTCGGTACGCTGGCCCTGATACAGGCTGTCAATTTCGTGCAGATGGGAAGGGTCTCCCGAAACGGCCGTATCATTCAGATAGATCCGTGTGCTGCACGAAAACTTGCTCAGGTAATTGTTCAGATAATTGTTCTGAATGTATTCGCCGGCTGTTGCCGTAGTGTATTTTCCGGAAGCACATTGCAGGAAAAAGAGGCTGTCGTTCAACACCAGTGTTTCTCTGCGGCTCAGCATCTCTTCTGCTTTTACATCCACCTGTGAGGCCAATCGGGAAGCAAATGAAACCCTGCTTTGAACTTCCTTCTGATACACATGTACATACAGGCAAAAGCCGGCAATATTGGCAAAGATGAGGGCAAATGTGGTGAAGCGTACAAAGTAATTGGGAAAGTTGATCACCACCGGCAGCCAGTTCACGGAAATGAAAAGTATGATGGCCGGCAACATATATTTCCATTCGGCTTCATAATTGAAGTAATAAAGCAGCAGCAGAAAAATACTTCCTGAAACGAGAAGGCGTATTACCTGTGTGGGAAAGGATGCGTTTTTTAAGGAGTAAACACTGGTATACAAACGTGTAAAAATGAGGGTGCTCAGGAACATCATCACTATAATGAGCACACCAATCAGGGAATACCAGGTTAAATCGAATACATGCGAAAGGTCGAAGGAGATGCGCGAGTCGAGCACCAGGTCGCGAATGATTTTAAAGGTAAAGAAGACCAGCACCAGATAACAAAACAGAAAAAAGGTTGCTGAAAACTGGAAACTTCGCCCCGAATAATTCCTGCGTATCTGAGGCAACTGTACCTGCAGGTACAAACTGATGAAAAACACCAGCAATACAGTGATCAGTAAATCACCCAGCGATTGATACAGGTACATGGATCCGAAAAAACGCGGATTGAACAGGTCGGAGTCATACCAGTTTTGCGGGAACCGGTATGTGATCATCAGTAATCGAAGTGAAAGTGCCCCCGCCCCAAGCACAAGCAGTGTAAGCGACAGATCTGTCTGCAGAAATTTTTTCAGCAGGGGATGAAGGATCAGGCATAAGGATACCACCGCAACTACAAACAGTACCACAATAAAAAGCGGCGGTTCTTTCGGTATGGTGAAGGCGATGTAAAATTCGCCTCCGTGTTTCAGATGTACCGGTATGCCGTCGACCAGCGGTTCAACCGAAAGGCTGCATGCTTCCTGAATGGGAATGGCCGCATCAAAGGCATTGGTCAGATACGTATTGCGTATTTTATATTGTGTGTAGAACCGGTAATAAAGAAGTTTTTTGGTGCCGTTCGTTTCTTTTTTTCCGATGAGGTAAAAACCATTCTCAAACTGACGAATGGCGAAGTCTTCGGTCATATCGTTGCCATCATACGGTAAAATGGAATGGTTGTTCCAG
Organism: Bacteroidia bacterium; assembly: GCA_044228315.1. Classification (GTDB taxonomy): domain Bacteria; phylum Bacteroidota; class Bacteroidia; order UKL13-3; family UKL13-3; genus CAINMV01. Next base: position 2,626 of record JBGAVF010000260.1, read on the forward strand.
AAAGTAAGGGAGTCGTGTGTGAAGATCTGAATTCCAAACCGGTGCTGTTGCATCAGCTGCGAACTGTCAGCATCGGAGGTTGAGGGCACCGTGCCAAGCAATGCCTGCATTGCTTCCTGTTTCACGGTGAGGGCCTCGGTGAGGGTCTGTTGCAATGATTCCGGATGCGCACTATCCACCCGGTACTTCATTACCGTATCCAGGTAAAAGGATGTAAAAAGTGCGCCCAGAGCAAGGATGCCTGCCAGTAATAAAATCAGCGTTTGCTTTGGCATCCTTTTCATGCGGCTGAACTCAATAATACAATTGCGGAACCAGATAATTTTTCACATACTCATCCACGCCCGATTCAAGCGAATAGAACGCTTCGGCATAGCCGGCCTGACGCAACTTTTGCATTTCCGCCCGGGTATAATACTGATAGGTGTTGCGTATATCTTCGGGAATATCGATGTATTCAATTTTTTCGGGTAACGAAAGCGCCTTGTAAACTGCCCGGGTAAGGTCGTTGAAGCTGCGGGCCTCGCCGGTGCCCAAATTATATATACCGCTGTGCTTGCGGTGTTCCATAAACCAGGTCAGCACCTTTACCACATCTTTCACATACACAAAATCACGCAGTTGTTCCCCGTCTTTGAAGTCGGGACGATGGCTGCGGAATAGTTTCATTTCACCGGTTTTTCGAATCTGATGAAAGGAATGAAAAATAACCGAAGCCATGCGCGCCTTATGGTATTCGTTCGGACCGTATACATTAAAAAATTTAAATCCGGCCCAGAAGAATGGTTTTTGTTTTTGTGACAGGGCCCATACATCGAAGTCCTGCTTGGAGGCTCCGTAGGGGTTAAGAGGTTTCAGCAGCGGAATCGATTTTTCATCATCATTGTATCCGCGTTCTCCGGCGCCATAGGTTGCGGCGGATGAGGCGTAGATCATCGGCAACCCGTAGGTAACGCAGAGGTTCCAAACCTCCTTGCTGTAATTGAGGTTTAATGCATCAAAGATCTTGGTGTCGAACTCGGTGGTGTCGGTTCGTGCCCCGATATGAAACACGAACTGGGTAAGCAGGTGGTTTTCTTTTTGCCAGGTCAGGTATTCGCTGCGTTCCACACGAAGGGTGATGGTTTTTCCCGACAGATTTTTTTCTTTCTCTGTTTTCGAAAAATCATCTACGGCCACAATATCATGGTATCCGAGTTCATTCAGGTACTGTATAAGGCAACTTCCGATAAAACCGAGGGCTCCGGTTACTACAATCATTTTACATAGGGGCGTTAGAATCGTTTCAAAGCTACTATTTTTCTGTAATTACGCCAGCCTCCCGGGTCGTCGGGATGCTGATTTTTATTACAAAACACC
>JBGAVF010000261.1:0-3979 GCA_044228315.1 Bacteroidia bacterium
CTCCTGAATAAGGGCCTGAAGTGCGGTAATGAAGGATTGCTTGGCATCCGGGTTGTTCAGCACACCGTTGAGCAGTTTGTTGGTTTTAAGCTGTTTCGCAATTTTCTGGTACTGTTCCTGCTGAATACTCAGGTCCTGTAGAAAAGCGCTCTGATTGGTAATGTTTTTCGGGCTGAAATCACCGAGGTTGGTGAACTTCAGGTTCTCTGCTTTTGTGCTGCCATCTTCGGTTTCAAACTCAACGTCCACGTTGGGCTGGTAATGATTAAACACATCTCCAACAGTTTTAAGATCGTACACGGCCGCCGGCTTTATAGGCGCTTCAGCCGTTAACTGTTGTAAAAACATGGTTCGGTTCTGGGCTATGTCAGCCATTGATTCTGAGGCATCGGTTCTTACTTCGTTGCCTCCAATTCCATACTCAAACATAATTAAATGGGTTAAGGGTTAATGTAAATATTTGAAAAAATTTGTTTTGTTTCTGCCAAATAACCTATTAATTTTCAAATACACAAATTTAAAATCCGGCTGACATTTTTACGGACCATCTTTTAAATTCGGGTACGAAAGTGCATTCGGTTATGTGATAGTGCAAGCAATTTACTACAAACGGTGTGTTTTATTTTACAATTGGTGATTCTGCGCTTTTTTTAACAGATTCTTAATGGGTGAATGATCAGGCGGCCGGATCTTCTATATCCCATTTCAACTCGTTCTGTTCATCCAGGCTCACGTTAATGTTGGTGCCTTTCCGCACTTTCCCGCTGATGATCAGCCGTGAAATCGGCCGTCTCAGGTTGGTACGGATCACACCCGAGATCTGCCTTGCGCCGTACTTTTGCGTAAAGCCGGTAAGGGCAATTTTCTTTTTCGCTTCCGGGGTAATGGTAAGGGTGATGTTCTGCTTATTGAGCACATCCAGCAGGCTTTTCATCTGCACATCCAGGATCTTCACCAGATTTTCTTCCATGATCGGACCGAACGGTACAATTTCGGTAAGACGGGCCAGGAATTCCGGACGGAAGAACTTGGTCATACGTTCCAGCAAATCGGTACTTTTTGGAATAAGGCCCTGGTTGAACTGTTCAATGATCATATCCTGACCGATGTTGGAGGTGAAAAGGATCAACGCGTTGCTGAAATCTCCTTCTTTACCCAAGCGGTCATGCATTTTTCCTTCATCAAGGATCTGCAGGAAGATATCGAATACCGATGGATGGGCTTTTTCAATTTCATCGAACAACACAATGGCATACGGTGATTCACGGATTTTATTTACCAGCATACCACCTTCTTCGTATCCTACATATCCCGGAGGCGCACCATATAAAAGCGCTGCAGAATGTTCTTCTTTAAACTCGCTCATATCGAAGCGGATGATGGCCTTTTCATCGTTGAAAAGGAAATCGGCAAGGGCTTTGGCAGCTTCCGTTTTACCGGTTCCTGTGGGGCCGAGAAAGAAGAAGGAACCGATTGGTTGTCCGGGTTTATTCAATCCGGAACGGGATTCAAGGATGGCTTCTGAAACGGCTTTTAAGGCATGGTCCTGACCAATAACCCGGCGTGCAAGAAACGACTCCATATTCAGCAGTTTCTCTTTTTCCTGGGCCTGTACTTTCCCGATAGGTATATTCGTTTTAAATGAAATAACTGCGGCAATATCGCTTTTGTCGACTTCGCTTTTTTTCGTGTTGGCCAGTTCATACAACTTCAGTTCTGCTTTCTCCAGCCAGTCGAGCAACACGGTTGTGTCTTCAATTTTATCTACCTGTGTATCGTCATTCAGCTGTCCCACCAGTACCGGACTCAACCGGTGCTGTAGGCCACGGTAGTGCCATTGAAGCTCTTTCAGGAGTTCCGGTCCCTGCAGTTCTGTATTTGATTTCAGTGTATCAAGTTCTGTCTTCAGGGTTTCCAGTTCCTTGTGTGAAGTGTCGGCCATTAATTTAATGGAAGCCATGGTACGGTCGAGCAGGTCGATGGCGGCATCCGGAAGCCGGCGGTCCTTGATATACCGTTTGGCCAAACGAACACACTCACCAACTGCGGTAGGTTCTACTGTAATGCCATGATGTTTTTCATAGATCGGTACCAGGGTCTGTACCATTTTTATAGCGGTGGTCAGATCCGGTTCCTCCACACGCAGTGCTTCAAAGCGCCGGTTAAAGGCCTGTTCTTTTTCAATGATGGTGCGGTATTCATCATTGGTTGTGGCGCCAATAACGGTTAACTCGCCCCGGGCCAGTTCCGGTTTCAGCAGGTTGGCAGCACCCCCTCCGGCAGGGCCTTTCGGATCGAGAAGGGTATGAATCTCATCGATGAAAAGGATAGCCTTGTCGAACTTCTTGATCTCTGTTATAATGTTTTTCAACCGGTCCTCTATCTCCCCTTTGTACGAGGCACCGGCCACCAGCGAACCCATATCGAGTTCAAAAATTACGGCCCCCAGCAGGTTTCCGGGTACATTGTCATTCACCACATTGAGGGCAAAGCCATCCACTAAGGCGGTTTTTCCCACCCCCGGTTCACCGATCAGGATCACATTGGGTTTGCTTCGGCGTCCCAGGATCTCTACCATCTGACGGATCTCCTTATCGCGTCCGATGATCGGATCGATACGCCCCTCACGGGCTACCGATGTTTTATCGACGCAGTATTTGTATAACGCACCGGCCCCTTTGGCACCGGCTGCCCCTCCCGGAGCGCCGTTCCCGCCCGAGGCAGGGGCCACTGCAGCCTGCACGGATGAATCGGACAGGTAGAGGTCGAAAATTTCCTTTTCAAGAATGGTGAACGACTTTAGCTGATCGCTGCTAAAACCCACGTTCGGCTTGCACAATGCGGCAAGAACACAAATGGGTGTAATATCCAGTAACCCCAGTTTCATGCGCACGTTATCGGCCTCCTCAAACACGCCCGCAGCTTTATCATCAGCTGTAATGATTTCCGGAAGTTTTCCGGTTCGGGCGGTTTGCTCAATATATACGTCGGCCCATTCACGGATGTATCCGGCATCTTTTCCCAGATTGTCGAGAAAAGGCACCAGACCGACATCTTTATGCAAAATACCACGGAGCAAATGCGCCGGGGTGAATTTTTCATTCTGATATTCACGTGCAATACTTTGGGCGATCTGAATCGCCTGCTTGAGGGAATCGGATAAGGAAAGGGTAGAGTTCATTAGTTAGAAATGGTTTTTCGAGGTAAAAGTAGTGTTTTTTTAAACAAAAATAAATTCTTTGGAAGCCGGTTTAAGCAGATTTCTGTGCGGAATGTCTTTACCGGTTATAAATAAGATCTCCCGGAGTTTTATTCAGCATTTGCGTGGTGATGATCCACGATACAATGCCGGAGGTGGTAAGGATCACTACCAGTGTTATCCAGGTATTCATATCCATCATTTTAAAATAGCTGATGCCCTGTTCCACCACCATACTTGATGTAAGGGATTTGTCGAGTGCATACCCTACACCCCAGGCCAGACCCAGGGAAATAAGCACACTGAACAACACAAAAAGGAAGATAATGCGGAAATAGATGTTGCGGCTTTCATGGTTGCCCAGGCCAATGGCTTTAAAGGTACCGATATTCATTCTTACCTTACTCAAATGTGCCTTGAGCAGGTTAATGATAAACAGGCTTACGGCCACCATGCTGAATAACACCAGAAGGATGGAAATGATCTTGGTAACCTTGCTCAGGAAGTTAAAGTTTTCTTTTTCCTTCACCTTGCTGATGTCCACTTCGATCTTTGCATTCTCCTCTTTTTTGTTGAACGTGTTGTACACGAAGTTGCTGAACTCGCGCACGTTGTTCAGGTTTTTGAAGTACACCGATATCACATCAAAACGAACATCGCTGTAGTGTTCGCGGTTCTGCGTGTTATAATCGTACATGCGGCGCACGTGCACGCTGTCGGGGCCAAGGTCAAGCAGTACCTGATGTGCTATCTGGTCGAGCGATTCACTGTTCTCAAATA
>JBGAVF010000262.1:0-3944 GCA_044228315.1 Bacteroidia bacterium
ACATGGTACCGTATAAGGTTCCAGGTTTTTTGCCCAATGGCCTGCTTTTGCACCAGACCTATATTGGGAGCAAACGTCCAGTTAACAGCAGCAAGATTATATAAAGTGCTCCTATTATTATTAAATGTAAGCGTTTTATGAAACCATAAATTACCCGCCAACATAGAATCTGCCTTAACTGTCAGATATACTGATGCTCCATTTTGGTCATGATACGGAGCACCGAGGGTGAAGGGGTAATAGGCTACGAAGCCTGAACCACCTTGTCCAGATAAATAATCTTTCCGGTATCCATCAATATATAAAGTTGTATCATATTGTGGGCTGTCTAATTTCACTCCACTAGTGCTATACCAAATTGTCCTTTCTTGCCCTACATTCCCACTTTCGCAATCCACTTTAAAATCTTCCATGTTGCCATAGAAATAATTATCCTTTGAGTCGTAAACCGGGAAAATTCTGTTATAAGCAGATAACACATACACACTATCTGTTTTGCCAGTAGCACTATCCTGGTATATCCAGTAGGTGCCTACTTTAAACACAAAATAATCTTTAACGATTTGGGGTAATAAAATATCGCGGGGTTTGGGGTGCTTCTCCACAGGAGGTTGTGGAGGTTTGTCGTGGCATTTTACCGAGAGCAATACCAGTAAAATTACTGGCAGCAATAGTATGTTTTTAATTGTTTTCATCGTAATATTTTGTTAAATCAAAGTAATTAAGTTTCATTGATAAAAACAAAATTATTATTGAGAATTTTCAAAGCGTAGCAGTAAAACCGATCGCGCTGGTTCCAGTATTCTTTAAGGTTGGATTCAGGCTTTAGGCTAGGGTGGTGCCACCTAAAAAATAAAAAATACAATTGCATACTGTGTTTTCATAGTTTAGAATGTGTCATGCATCCAATTCTTATCAAAACCAAAACATACTTCTAAATTTAAATAATGAATGTTACTTGATATATTAATTTGGAGCCCTTCAGTATAATTTAAAAATGAACAAAAACCATGGAATGCATTTATCTTTGCCGCATGAACGTTACTCTCATAGCAGCCATCGGTAGTTCCAACGAACTGGGCAAAGACAATCAGCTGTTATGGCACCTGCCCTCCGATTTGAAACGGTTTAAAAAAACCACCACGGGCCATTGCCTCATCATGGGCCGCAACACTTTCGATTCCATTGGCAAGCCACTGCCCAACCGCACCAGCATCGTGATCACCCGCGACACCGGCCGAAGCATGGAAGGAGTGATCTTTGTAAACAGTCTGGAGCAGGCTTTCCTGGAAGCCCGGCACCGCAACGAAACCGAATGCTTTGTGATCGGGGGGGCACAGATCTACGAACAGGCTCTCCCCTATGCCGACCGCCTCGATATCACCCACGTATATGCCCGCTTCAATGCCGATGTGTATTTCCCGCCCATTGATGATACCGTGTTTGCCAAAGTATGCAGCAATCCCATAGAAGCCGACGAACATTCTACCCTCAGCTATGAGTTCTGTACCTACGAACGGATTGAAAAAAAACAGAAAGCCATTTTTCTCGATCGTGACGGGGTGCTGAACAGGGAAATTGATGATTATATCACCTCCGTAGAATTGCTGGAGCCGGATATGAAAATTGTTCCCTTCCTGAAACAAAAACAGGAAGAAGGGTATTTACTGATCGTTATTACAAACCAGGGAGCAATCGAAAAAAAACGCCTCACGCACGAAACCCTGCATGCCATAAATAAAAAACTGATAGAAGCCTTTGATGCTGAAGGCATCCGTTTCACGGAGATCTATTATTGCCCGCACCACACCACCCTGAGCAAATGCCTGTGCCGCAAACCACATTCTCTCATGGTGGAAAAAGCCGTGGCCCGCTTCGGTATCGATATCTATAAAAGCATAATGATCGGTGATAAGGACCGGGACAAAGATTGCAGCGAAGGTGCCGGAGTGATGGGTATTGTGATCCCGGACAATCAACCCCAGCAAATTGGGATGTAGCCATGGAAATAGGATATTTTGAAATTCCGGTCACAAATATGGAAAGAGCTATGGCTTTTTACCAAAACGTGTTTGATGCAGCGTTCACACTTCTGGATCTGGGTCAAACACAAATGGCACTTTTAGGTGATAAAGGCGCCTTGGTGAAACATCCATCAGCCTATATTCCTTCCAACACTGAGGGCCCGCTTTTATATTTTAAAACAAATACCATGGATGAACAACTCACAAGAGTAATCGTTGCAGGAGGAAAAGTGCTTCGTGAAAAAACGAAGATTAATGATGCCTTCGGATGTATGGCACTTTTTGAAGATTCGGAAGGTAACCGTATCGCTTTACGGGGAGAATAAAAGACCTATTTAAAAAACTCTATCCGCTGCAGCACGCGACCGAAGTTGAATACCTGCACTACCATAATACGCTTGTCGGTATTGGTAAGTGCATAATACCGGTTGGCATCAATGTTCGAAAGCTTTCCGCTTTCATCGGGGCGTTCGTGGCCGGGAGGCAGTATCTTATAAAACACTTTTACCCATTGCTGGGTGCCGTCCGTTTTTTTAATGGTTAAGGTAGCAAACGGCTCGGCGCTTTGCAACGAGTCGCCAATGGCATTGGTGGCCCGGTTATCGTATCCTTCCATCGCGAGGTTGGCAAATAAGTTCAGGTATTCCTTTATTTTCTGCGGATTGGTATAGGTGGTATTCGCTTCCTTCCCAAAGCCTTTCACTTCATACCCGGCATTGCCTTTTCGTATGGCAAATGAGGCTTCCGGATGGGCGCTGTAAAGCACCTGCAATTCCTCAATACTGCCTTCAGGGCATTCCACGAACGTATTGCTTTTCCAGTCTTCTTCCAGGGTAATAAAGCGTGGGGTAAGGTATCCGTTAAAACCCGGTATCTCGCAGATCATGGGGTCATCGGCATTTTCAATGCACATATACGTACCCAGATAATCGGAAGTTTCGCTGCCTACATAATATACTTTCAGCAATTCATCGCCTTTGTAGATCATCACCTTCACCGAGGTGTTGAGAATGCGCACCACATCATCCCGTTCTTTCTGAGGCACCGGACTCTTCACCCGCACCCGGTAAATGGCATCCATCAGGTTATCCATTTTACTGTGCTGCACATTGTATTTGTTGTTCACCCGCCAGCGGCCGGGCGATACCTTATCGAGGGTGCACTGATGACCCGACTTATCGGCAATGAAAATACGGGTGATGGAGGCCGTATCGGTAACAGCAAAATCCATCAGATGTGACGTATGAAATATTTTTTTCCGGAACACAAGCACCGTAACCGCCAGGGCCAGGAGCAAAGCTATCAACAACAGGATTCTGTTTTTACGCATACAATACCAATCGGGGAAATTTAAAAAATCGTTGCGCGAAGGTAAGCAGAAACCCCTTATCAGATGAGATCCATAAGCATCCGTTCCAGCGACTCCGGATCTTTCACCAGCACCTCACGGGCCTTGCTGCCCACATTGGGACCCACAATACCGCAGGCCTCCATCTGATCGATGAGGCGGCCGGCCCGGTTGTAGCCCAGGTTCATACGGCGTTGCAGCAGGCTGGTGCTGCCCTGCTGGGTTTGCACAATAATACGGGCGGCATCTTCGAATAACGGATCCCGCTCTTTCGGGTCGAAGGCTTCTTTCTCTTTTATATTCTCATCAAAGTGTTCCGGCAGGAGCATTGGCATTCCATAGCTTTGTTGCTGACCAATGAATGAGGCAATGCGTTCCACTTCGGGTGTATCCACGAACGGGCATTGCAGACGTATCATATCATTACCGTTGCTGTACAGCATATCGCCCTTACCAATGAGTTGTTCAGCCCCTCCGTAATCGAGAATGGTGCGTGAATCAATTTTGCTGATCACACGGAAGGCGATACGTGCCGGGAAGTTGGCTTTGATGGTACCGGTGATGATGTTCAC
>JBGAVF010000263.1:0-3884 GCA_044228315.1 Bacteroidia bacterium
AAGAGATGCATGAAGGGTTCCGGTTGACCACCAATAACCGGATGGAATTGCTGGCTGTGATCGTGGCTCTGGAAGCATTAAAGAAAGAGAATCTTCAGGTGGTGGTGTACAGCGATTCACAATATGTAGTGAACAGCATTGAGAAAAAATGGGTGCATGGCTGGATGAAGAAGGGCTTTAAAGGCAAAAAAAATGAGGACTAGTGGCGTCGCTTCATGGCAATTTATCCCAAACATCAGGTGAAGATGGTGTGGGTGAAAGGGCATGCCGGCATAAAGGAAAATGAACGGTGCGATGAATTATCGGTACTGGCGGCACGGGGGCACCGCTTGCATATCGATGCCTGGTATGAGGCGAATAAAGAATAAGGGGTTATTGATAAAGGTCGGCGGTTCCTTTCTGTTTTTTCTTTTTTTTCATCTTACCGATCTTGGGTAAATCGTAGGAATAATCAAGACCAAGGGCGTAAACTGTTTTCGGATTCGATGATGCGTACGGGAGCTGCCATAAATAATAGAGGCTTACCTGCTGCCGTTTTTTAAAAGCCCATTCTACACCTCCGATATAGCGCATGCGCTTCAGCACCACCCCCTGTTCCGAAAATCGTAAAAACATCTCGGCACTTACAAAGGCATTCGTATGTTTATAGATCTTATATTGCACCTGTACCCGGTTTCTCCAGTAGTTCACCGGAGCGTTACCGGGTTCATAATCCCCTTCGTTAAAATAAGGATATCCGCGTTGCAGTTGTGAACGGAGCGAAAAGTCGAATTTGTTCAGTTTGGTGCGGGCCGTAACGCCCCAGTTAAAACGGTGCTGGTTGTTGAACGGGGTGGTTCTGAAGCGGTATGTGGCTTCAGTGGTGAGGAGGTTCTTAAGCAGGGTGTATTCAACAGATCCGGAAAAATAGGAGCCGTAAAATACCGACATGTTTTCATAGGTGCGAAGCTGATACCCCAGACTTGCAGCAAATCGTTTGGGCAGGTTGACATTGCATTTCACTCCCCAGCGTCCCTGCAGATCAGATGTTTGTGCAGATGCCGTAAGGAACAACCCGGTAAGCAACAGCAACAGCTGATGTCGCAGCAGCGGAAGCTTACAGGTCATCGCCGCTTTCGCTATGGAAGGAACTGCTGTCATTGTTTTTTGAAAAGTAAAAAGCATGCACCAGCGCCACATCACGCAGAAAATCGATCCGTATGATCTCCACTTTATGGATTTCGAGTCCGGTACGTTGCTTCAGGTCTGCGATCATTTCAGTGCGTTTCTCCGGTGTAATGAGGTCGATGCGCTCGTATTTTATCTGTTTGAAATTTTCGTGATCGAGCGAAAGAAAACGGTCGAGCACCAGGGTAAGTGCCAGCAGGAATACATTGGTTATGATGAGAATGAGGGCGTTATCGGTAACCGGCCCCAGGGCATTGATGATACCCAGGGCTACACACAGGAAAAAATACCCCATCTCACGAATGGGTACTGTTACGGTGCGGTAACGTATAATGGAGAAGATGGCGAAGAGTCCGAATGCGAATCCCATTTTCAGGGTAAGGCTGCTGAGCATATAGCAAATCAGAAAATTCACCATATTGAAAAGCAGAAACGTGAACACAAAGTCCTTGTTGCGGTGCCGTGGATAATACACGAGCAGAACAAGCCCCAGCATAATAAAAAAGTTTATACCCAGCCTCAGGAGAAAGTCGAGGATGTTAAAGGTTCCGGCCAGCGTATTCATATCAGGAATTTCCATTTCTTAGTTGATTGATTTTTAAAAGTACAGGTTTAAAGGTATTGTATTTTACATGGGCGAGTGCTGCCATGCCAATGGCGTATTTGCTGAATCCCTGCTCGTGAATAAGGCGGTGCTTCAGCGTTTGAAAAAGAGGACTCAGCACGGAATTTTTTTCCTGTTTTATTTCTACTATACAGAGTTCTTCCAGAGGAAGTTTTTCTTCATTTCTTACAAAACGAAGATGCACATCAATGGTGGCCCGCTCGGCATGCCCAATGCGCACCAATGTGATGCGTTGGAAGTACACAAACAAACTGGGCAACAACTGAGGGATCTGCACAAAGGGAAGATGTACCTTTTGCATATCATCGGTTGTAAGCGTGGTGGCAATATCTGTTTTCCTGATCCGGTATTTCTCTGTACGGGAATCTTTAATGCGGTGTTTCACTTCAAAATAGGTGATTCCGGAATCCAGGTATTTACGGTAGCGAACCTTCAGTCGGTTGGTACGTCCGTTATGATGGTGGCGGTAAAGTAAAAAATCGGGTGTATCGAAATAAAGCGATTCGTAGGCAAACATGCGCTTGCCATCAATTTCCAGTATTTGGTATTGTTCGGTTATCTCGGAAAGAATTTCAGGTAAAAGGGTAACAGGAAAGAAGAATTTGGAATCTACCCGATTCTGCAGGGTAACCGCTTCCATACCGGCAAGTGTCACCGGTGGAAAAGCTTGTAGTGCTTCATACAGTTTTGCTTCAAGTACCTCTTGCTGCATCTAAAAATAAATAACAAGATCGGGGGTTGTTACCGTTTCCTTTTTATCCTTGATGGTGATCTCACGTATCACCGACCGTTGCCCGAGGTCGCAGGTATCGCATTTGCTGATGGCCCATACTTTATAATTGCCGGGTTGCAGCCATTGAAAGGCAAACGAACCGTCGAAGCTGCTGCGCACATCATTGTCGGTCCAGGTGTTGGTGCCATAGGAAATAAAAACCCGCACATCGGCCATATAACCGGAGTCGGTAACAGTTCCGTTCTTATCAATATTATAAGCAAACACCCTACCTTTAATGGTGGCAAGCCCTCCGGTTCCTTCCTGCTTGCGGCAACCGAACGCGATTGTGAGTAACAGGAGCAGGCTCCATTTTTGTTGATATAATAATCTTAGCATAACATGTACATATCAATGGGTAAACAGGATTACAAATAAAGGAATTTAATTCATTATTCATACAGCGATCGGTGCGGTTGCGTGCGTTTCAACAACCCGGAAGAAGGAAAAGGTGCCCGGAACTGTTCAAAATCAAAGCGGGCGTTGTATTTATGCCGTATATTTGTTTGAACAAATGATACTACGATGAAATATTGTCTCTCGCTTTTATTCCCGCTATGCACGTTGCTTGCTTCATCGCAAACATCTGTCAGTTTCAATAAAAATGAAACCGCCGGTGTTTACTTCAGCATTACCAGCATATATCAGCATACCTCCGATACCTTGCTGGTAGAGGTGAATGCCGGTGCCCGCGACGGGTTATTTAAAGGAAGTAAAGGGGGCGTGCTTACCCTTCATAACGACACCATACCAGCCCGGGGTAATGATGTGGTTGCCTCGTGTGAAGTGGTGGAAGTGTATAACGATTATTCCATTGCACGCATCATTGAAGAACATCCGGGTGACCTGCTAAAACAGGTGATGCCTTTCGACAATATCTATCTCAAGGTATATATGCCAGACGGGATGTATCCTTCGGTATTCTGGGAGCTGGCCAAACTGAATATTTACCCGCTTGATGAGTCGAGGAAGCCAATGCTCGACTACCAGAAGGTGATACGTATACACTCGCGCGAGGAGGAACTGGTTTATATGGCGAAATATATTGCCACCCTGCGAAGCACACTGGAATTTCTGGATACCACCCGGGCGGCACTGAAAGAGAAGATCATTAAAGGGAAGTTCAAAGACCAGCCCCTGTATTATACATTGAAGTACGGCAGCGTTTACGACGGTTATGCCTTTGTAGATTTTGTAACCACCTATCCGGCCAAATACATGGGTAAGCCCTACAAGTTCAATGAAATATTTGCTACCTGGGCCCTGAACGGTACGCTGTACGGCGATGATACCCAACCCTGGCTCTCCTATTTTATAATG
>JBGAVF010000264.1:0-3872 GCA_044228315.1 Bacteroidia bacterium
CCCAATCAATCTTCGTTCCTGAATAAAGCTTCCATTAAAGAGACCTTGTGGTTGGTCCCCCCCGATTCGAAGGTGATTATTGATGCCACCTATAGTGATTTTATTGATAACGATGTACTGGAGCTGATCAATGATTTTAAATCGGTAGTGGCTCCCTCAAAAAATATTAAACTGAATTTACTGGGGCTGAAAGATAAATACAACCTGGATGATCACATTCAGTTTCTCAATATCCTCGACAAAGAAACCCAGCAAAACCTTGATCCCAATGCCGTACTTCAGATCCTGAAAGCCGGCAATGAACGATTTGTGAAAGGCAAGTGGACCGAAAAATACCTGAAACATCAGGTGAAGGCATATTCATCGGCAGGCCAAAATCCGTTTGCAGTAATTCTGAGTTGTATCGACAGCCGCACCACTACAGAACATATTTTCGATCTGGGACTGGGTGATATTTTCAGCGTCCGCATTGCAGGGAATGTTCTGAATCAGGATATTCTGGGCAGCATGGAGTTTGCAATTCATGAAATCGGCACCAAACTTATTGTAGTTCTTGGCCACACCCAATGCGGGGCCATCACAGGCGCCTGCAATCATTTTGAGCTTGACAATTTTACAGGTCTCATTCAGAAAATAAAACCGGCCATTGACAACGAAAAGGTAACCACAGTAAACCGAAACGGAAACAACAAACAGTTTGTACATAATGTGACCAACCTGCACATTCAGCTTACCATAAAACGCATACGTGAAGAAAGCCGCATAATATCGGAACTGGAGAAAGCCGGGAAAATAAAACTGGTGGGTGGACTCTACGAACTGGAGACGGGGCAGGTAAAGTTTTTTGAAAACATATAACGACCGCTCTTTTCCTGTTACAATACAAGCAGTTTTCTGCGCGCTGCCGACACGCCATTTCCGGTTGTCTGCAGGAAATATATTCCGGGAGACAACCTGTTACAATCAATGGTGAACGTTGACCCCGAAATATATTCTTCTTGTATAATCCGGCCTTCTGCATCATACAGTTGAATCCTTGTGTTTGTTTGTTCTTCCGAAAAGGAAATGGTGGCAATCCCTGACGCCGGATTCGGAAAAACCGAGCATGTTACCTGATGGTCTGCACCCCGGATACCGCTGCCGTCGGAGGTCAGCAAATTGGTGATCTCCTTTTCCGAAAGTACTCTTCTCCACACACCAATATCATCCAGTGTTCCGGTGAAGTATTCGTCGTATTCATCATTGCCAATAACTACTTTGGAAACAACTGTTGAGAATGTTGTGGCAATAGAATCGTCGAGTTTTCCATCTACATATATATACCCTTTTTTACCATCGTAAATACCGGTGATCAGGTGCCATTGCCCGTCGGTTACTATTGTTTGCCCCACAATGTTTTTTGAGTTTGCTCCGTCACCCACCCAAAAATCGGCATGGGTGCCTTCAGTGCCCAGCCAGTACCCTTTATCAATCGTTGCATTCTGTGTGTAGTTGCTGAAAACGGTCTGATACATGGGGGTTGTGTTGCTGGTTTTCATCCAGGCCGAAACAGTTACGGTAGTGAGCTGACTGAAGGCATCGGGACCACTCACCAGTATCGAGTCGTCGCTGAAACTATAGGCACTGTTGGGTTGTTTTGCCCGGTCTTCGGCCGGCAGGGCTCTGTACACCGTGCCGTTATGGCCGTTTCCGCTGCCATCCATGGCATTACCTGTAAACGACCACCAGCCAATCAAACCGTAGGTTGACACATAGCCGGGAACCTGTGCTTTCAATTGAATGATTGCGAATAAAAAAACGATGAACCAATATTTTTTCATGAATACTGTTTTTGAATTTATAAAAGTACGAAACCGGGATCGTATTTCCTCATCAAAATACGATGGCGGCCAGAAACAGAAGGGTAAATACCAGCGTAAACAGGGCCGTCTTCTTCAATTGTTTATCGAGTTCTTCGTGCAACGGATTGTAAAACAAGGGCCTGAATACACGATACCCGGCCATGGCCAGCATTAGTAAAACAACCTGCAACAGGTAGTTCTTTTGCAGCACTGCATAGAACAGATCGGCCCCGTAGGCAGCCAAAAGAAGCCCGTAATGATATATCAGTCCACGTTTCAAACCCAGACGTACCGGAATGGTGATTTTGCCGGCATCTTTATCGGTGTCAATATCGCGGAGGTTGTTGAGGTTCAGTACTGCTGTGCTCCAGCATCCGATGCTGATGGCCGGCAGCCATACTACGGATGGTAAGGTATGTGTAAGCAGGTAAAAGATTCCGCAGCAGGCAACGAGTCCGAAGAACAGAAACACAAACACGTCACCGAATCCTTTGTATCCGTATGGATTATTTCCCATGGTATATTTCAGTGCCGCACCAATGCAGGCCATGCCGAGAAGCAGGTACAACGTAAAACGTATGTTGATTTGCTGAAATGCCAGCATCAGTAACAGGCAACCGCAGACAAAAGCCAGAAGCGCAGTGATCAGTATGGCTGTTTTCATTTGTTTCGGTGTAATGGCTCCCGACTGCACAGCACGTTGCGGCCCTTTGCGGGATGCGTTATCGGCCCCGTTCTGAAAGTCGCCGTAGTCGTTGGCAAAATTGCTGAGTATTTGCAAAAGCAAAGCGGTGAGTGTAGCCAGATAGAAAACAGGGGCTTCGAAAACCGTATTGGTTTCACGGGCATAAATCCATGCCAGTCCACCGCCTGTAAGTATGCCGGCTATGGATAAAGGCAGGGTTCGAAGCCGCATGGCATGTATCCAGAATTTCAGTGTTTGATTCATCGGGGGTCAGTTTAGTTCTATGCAATTCGCTTCCTTCACCAGTTCACTTTGTGTATGCGTAACGATCACCTGTCCGGTAATTTCACTTTGCAGCACATCAATAAGTGCCTGACTCCGGTGCCGGTCGAGTTTATCAAAAATATCGTCGAGAAGCAGGATGGGTTTTACGCCCAGATGCCGGAACATATATTGTAACTGTGCCAGGCGCAATGCCAGTAAAATTGTTTTTTGTTGTCCCTGAGAGGCCCATTTCTTTGCCGGCTGTTCATGAAACTGCAGTTCAATATCATCGCGGTGAATGCCGCATGTGGAATACCCGAGGGCCATGTCGCGTTTCATGCTGCGCAACGCGCCCGAGAGGTAATCCATTTCAAAAAATTCACTACGGTAACGGATGCTTACGGGCTCTTTTATTTCGGCAATGGCATAATACCGGTGAAGGAAGTCGCCGGCTATAGCCTCCATGAAGGCTTTACGGTACCCGAATAACGCAGCATTCAAGGGTGCCAGTTGTTCATCGTAGAGGGAATGCAAGGCCGTATCCATGGTACCGTTCTTTACATACATACGCAGCTGTGCATTGCGCTGCTCCAGCAGTCGGTTGTATCTTATAAGGGTGTTGAGATATTCCGGGCTTGTTTGTGAAAGTGTGTTGTCGATAAGCCTGCGACGGGCTTCGCTGCCTTCCGTTACAATTCCGGCATCATCGGGGGTGTTCATTATTAACGGAAGTATACCGATGTGTTCATTGATCCGTTCGTACGGAACGTCGTTGCATTTCAGCACTTTCCGGCTTCCTCTCTGCACTCCGCAAAAGATACGGTAGTTTAGTCTGTCTTTTTCAAAATCTCCCTGCAGGGTAAAATAATTTTCCTCATCACGAATGTTCTGCGTATCGATAGCATTGAAATAACTTTTGGTGAGGCACAGGTAATGAATGGCGTCGAGCAGGTTTGTTTTACCGGCACCGTTTTTTCCGCAAATGGCATTAAGTCCCGGCGAAAAGGATTTTTCGTGTGAAGGATGATTTTTAAACTGCCTTACCTGAAGATGATGTAAGAAATACACGGGTTGCCAGCAGT
>JBGAVF010000265.1:0-4349 GCA_044228315.1 Bacteroidia bacterium
TTCATCGCAAAATGACGTGAACTGAAATCGTTTGATGAGTTGCTTTGCAATTGCGGACAAGCCCCGCATCCCTGCATCCACCGGTCGCATCCGTGGGTGACATTGCAACCGCCCGTGATCCACCAGCTGTCGTGCAATGAAATGACTTTCTTCCCGGAAAAAGCACGCAATGCCTTCATTTGTTGGAAGCCCATATACCCATCATGTACCCAGTGCAAATGCAATACCTCTGCATCAGGTTCCATCATCAACTTTTTCAGCGGGATGCCCGTATTGGCGGTGCTGAAGGCGGTGCGTTTCCGGTTTCTGTAAAACTGCAACGGCACCTTATCGTAATACGCCCTTACCAGCGCCCACACCTTATCGAAGAAACCGTTCATGGGTGTTGGCAGCATGCGGCTTGGCATGCCGGCCTTCAGCAAACTGGCATGAATGGAACGGGCGGCCTTGGCGGCCCCACCCGGAACGATCTGATTGGAAAAATGAAAGATGCTACCCACCGGTTGTTTTAAAAACTCACGAATGTCGGAAAAAAGCATGAGGCATAAAAACGAAAATCCCGATGCCTTGCAGCACCGGGATCCGGGTCTAAAACTACCACTTTATGGCTAAAGCAGTATATTGTGACGAGCGACCACAGGGCCGCTTATAAAAATGCCTTCAGACGGCCGCAACGGCTGTTGTTTTTTAAACGCCGTATGGCCTTTTCTTTCAACTGCCGTACCCGTTCACGTGTGAGTGAAAAACTCTCAGCGATCTCTTCCAGGGACAAGGGTGTGCACCCGCCGATGCCGTAAAAATACCGCAACACATCGCGTTCCCGCTGCGGAATGGAATCGAGTGCACGGCTCATCTCATCGCACAATGATTCGTAGATGAGTCCGGAATCGGGGCCCGGCTGGTCGGTGTTTTCAAGAACGGCGAGCAGGGTATTCTCTTCCCCGGTTACCATCGGAGCATCCATACTTACCTGTTTGCTGTTGCTGCGAAGGGCGTCCATGATGGTTTCAATATCCACTTCAAGCACCTCGGCCATCTCTTCAATAGTAGGTTCTCGTTCAAATTTCTGTTCCAGGTCGGCATAGGTTTTACTGATCTTACTCAGCACCCCTACACGGTTCAGGGGCAGGCGCACAATACGTGCCTGCTCGGCAATGGCCTGCAATATGCTTTGACGGATCCACCACACGGCATAGCTGATGAATTTAAACCCCCGTGTTTCATCGAATCGCTGGGCTGCTTTAATGAGTCCCAGGTTTCCTTCGTTGATGAGGTCGCCAAGCGTAAGTCCCTGGTTCTGGTATTGCTTCGATACGGATACCACAAAACGCAGGTTGGCATTTACCAGTCGCTCCAGTGCATGCCGGTCGCCTTGCCGGATGCGCACCGCGAGCTCCACTTCTTCTTCTGCAGTGATCAATGATACGGACCCGATCTCCTGCAGATACTTATCCAGAGAACGGTTTTCACGATTGGTAATTTGTTTGGTAATTTTCAACTGACGCATAGGCGGAAGGTTTCTTTAATTCTGTTTTTGAATAGGTAAAGCGAATATATAGATTGAAAAAAGGGAAATCCATTACCCTCTTTAAAAAATATTTATAGCCCTGATTCTCATCGCTGTTATTGTTCATGCATGGGTTTTGGCGCAATCTTTGTAAAAAGGGAATCCCCTCACACCGTATGGTTTTATACCGGTTCGTATCTTAAAAAAGTTGTTTCTTTGCGCCCGCTGATCCAATAGGCTTTACAGCCTCAGGTACCGGCTTTCCAATAAAACTACATTCATGGCATTTGTCCCTTTTACTTCCTTGCTGCTTTTCGAGAATAACGATTATATGGTTATCCAGAAACCTCCGTATATGTCGACCCTGAGCGACCGCAGTGAAGCGATCTCGGTGCTTGAGCTGGCCAAGACCTATTGCGACGATGCACAGGTATGCCACCGCCTCGATAAGGAGACCAGCGGTGCCCTGCTCATTGCCAAAAATCCGGAAGCCTACCGGCATGCTGCCATGCAGTTCGAAGCACGCAAGGTGAAAAAAATATACCATGCCATTGTGGGTGTACCGCGCATGTTTCAGAAACTGGAGGTGGACCTTCCCATCAAGCAAACAAGCACCGGTACCGTGAAGATCGACAAGCAGGACGGAAAAGCAGCACGTTCCGTTTTCACTACCCTCGAAATGTTCAAACATTATACGCTGGTGGAATGTGAAATTTTTACCGGACGCATGCACCAGATCCGCATTCACCTCGCTTCACAAAATGCGAGTATTGCCGGCGACCTTACGTATAAAGGCAAGTTGCCTTTGCTTTCGGAGATCAAACGCAAATTCAAATCGTCGGATGAGGTGGAGAAGCCCATGATGCAACGGGTGGCGCTCCATGCCTATTCCCTTTCCCTGGAAGGTCTCGACGGAAACCCGATAGAAGTGATCGCCCCTTACCCCAAGGATTTTGATGTGTTCTTAAAACTGCTGCACCGGTATGATGCCGCCCAGTGAGAGCGGTCTTATTGCAACCGTTTAATAAAAGTGTAAACCACATTCCGGTAAGCACTTCCTGCTGTTCCGTTATTTCACTTCTTCATATTCAGCATCAGGAATACGGTTTTGAGTTATATCCGAATCGGTAAGTTGGTTCATCGGCGTAAAACAGGCACCTGATGCACAACCGAAACGAAACAAACCCATAGCGGCAAAATAGCTGCCCATAAGTATTCCCGGCCACTCGCCGATTATGGCCGACTGAATGATGATAGCCACTCCCATGAGAAAATACATGGCCCGTGTAACGGTCCATTGTGTAGTGATTCGTTCTAACATTTGAAATCTACTTCTTGTGAACGGGAAGTAAATACTAATCCTATAACCGTTGCGTTACTTATCACACAAGAAAATAGTTTTTCGATTTCTATGCGGGGTTATTCATACGTTCGAATACAACCTTCAGTCCGACTTTCGATATTTTTTCTCTTTATCCGCAGGCAATACTGGTTTTTCAATAGAAATTAAAGCAACAGCTAAACTGTTCTATATCTGTACCTGCTGGTGATAAGTATTTTCTTTTATTCCATACTGCCTATTGATTCAATGTTCAGGTTTCATTTACCTGGGATTCAACCTTCGAACCCGACAAGTGTATGTTGTATCCGTTTTCCAATCTTCATTACGTAGATGAAGAAGCTGAATAATTATTTGATTTTTTACGATTTTTTTTATTTTTGATTCCCATCTGCAACAATTATTGATGAAACAATGTTCTGTTCTTATTTAAAGCTTTGTCTTGCAACAGTTCAATTTACTCGTAATCTTTACAAGCAACCTCGGTCAGTAACTACAGGAATGAACATAAACTCCAGTATGGTCATCTTCGAATCTCCAACGAACAACCGTCGCGGGTTACAGTAAATCTGTACCATCCTGACAATCCTGACGGAATATTTGCAACCTATGTGTTCAGTTCGAACAGCATCAGCAACTTTATGTATAACAACGATGCGATAAACATTGCCTCCGACTGGGGTATTTCATTCAGCGATGAGACCAATATGTCTGCGATCTATTTTGCAGGTGATAAGGCACAATATACCGCAGGCATCGGCTTCATGGTAAAGGAGTTCAGTATTCCGGCCGCAAACACAAAACCCGAACCCGCTCCGTCACCCAATCCGAATACAACTAGAAATCCCAATTCAATTTCACCTACCATTGCCGACCAGCCCGGGTTGACCCAACAACAATTCCTCGATTTTAAAACAGCCAAACAACTGATGGCATCGGGTGATTACGCGGGTGCCGCCCGCCTGCTTCAGGGGATCAAAAACCCTGACTACCCGAATGCATTTCTCGAGAACATGCTGATCCAATGTTATACCAAAACGGGGGATTATGTAGCAGCTGCTGAAGAACAAAAGCTGCTGGCCAAAGTGGGAAAGTATGCCGGCAAAATAGCTACAGCAGCCATACAAAGCACCGCCAAAGCCAACAACAACATCATGGCCACCGATTCCCTGGCCTTTGCTGCAGCAAAGAAAACCAATACCATAGAAGGCTATCAGAAATACCTGAACTCGAAATACCACAGCCGTTATGAAGAGAACGCCCGTTCAATGATCGACTATCTCAACTATCAGAACGCTAAAAAAGAAAACACGGAATCCTCGTATTCCCGGTATCTGAGTAACTTTCCGAATGGAAAATATGTGGCGGACGCAAAAACGGACATCAATACGCTGGTACAACAGTCGAACAATTATTATGTGAATCAATACAATCAAGCCCGTCAAAACAGGGCTGGTTATATTAAACGCCTCGCAATCACTGAAGCCATAGGGGTGGGTTCAC
>JBGAVF010000266.1:0-3847 GCA_044228315.1 Bacteroidia bacterium
GGGCGTTGGGAATATCAATGAGTATTATGTGGAACTTTACAAACGGAAGGCGCTTCCCTTTGCCGGCATCATCCTTACCTTTATCGGGGTATGCATTGCTTCCCGTAAAATGCGGGGAGGCATCGGCATGCACCTGTTTCTGGGCATTGCCCTGGCTTTTTCTTATATCCTGTTCATGCAGATCAGCTATACGTTTGCCACCTTCAGCAATCTGAACCCCTTCATTGCAGTATGGATACCCAATGTTCTGTACGCCCTTATTGCCATTGTAATTTACCGGTATGCCCCTAAATAAAACCAGCTTCGGGCATTACGGCATGATGCATCTGCTTGTGATCATCTATGGCTTTACACCAATACTGGGCAAGGTAATCAGCATCTCAGCCGTTTCACTGGTATGGTGGCGCCTCATTTTCTCAATCATACTCCTTTTTGCATACCTGGTATACCGCAGCTTTCGCATCCGTACCGACCGTTTCAATGTGTGGTATTTTATCGGAACAGGTTGTATCGTTGGATTGCACTGGGCCGCATTTTATCAATCCATAAAGGTTTCGAATATTAACACGGCCATGTGCGGATTTGCCACCATGACCCTTTTTACGGCATTACTCGAACCCCTCTTTTTCAGGCGAAAAATATCATCACTTGAGATTCTGCTGGGCATCACCACGTTTATCGGACTGGGCGTTATTTCCTATAAAAATGAAGTGCAGCTTGCAGGCATTCTGTATGGCATACTTGCTGCCGTTACTGCGGCAATTTTTGTAAACATCAATGCACTGCTTTCCCGTAAGCATCATGCCTATACCATTACATTCTATGAGTTCGTGGGGGCATTTTTAGCGCTTTGTATCCTTTCTTTTTTCAGTTCAGAGCCCGCCTGGGAGCACCTGCCCGGGCGCATGGATATTTTCTGGCTTCTAATCCTGAGTGGGGCCTGTACCGTGTTCCCGTTTATTGAAGCAACCAAAATTAGCCGGTATATCAACCCATTTACCATGGTGCTCATCAATAATCTGGAACCTGTGTATGGCATTTTACTGGCATTTATCTTCTTTTCGTCATCGGAGGTAATGAATCTGCAGTTTTATATCGGTGCCTTGCTCATTATTTCCGGGATTCTGATTTATCCGTATGTGAAATACCGAAAGCTGAAACGGGTTGAAAAAGGTTGAACTTTTCAGCGGTCCCATCCCCGCATTTTTTCATTACTAATGGCATACACACAAAAAACGCCGGATGAACCGATTCACCCGACGCTTTAAGAAAACCCCCTCTCGGTTTTATTATTTAAGCTTCACCCTCCGGTTGAGCTTTTCTGTTGAGAAATCGAACCAGCCTAGCTTAAGGCCTACCTGTGCGCTCAGTCCCTGTACATTGGAAACCGTTAATTGATTTTGATTTCCTACCGGGAAACCCACGCGGTACGATGCCCCGGCATACAGTTTTGCCCATCGTAACAGGTTCGTTTCGATCTGAAATCCGGGTTGAATAAATGCAAAACTGCCGGTTTGGGCAGTGCGTGCAGGGCGCATGAAGCGATTGGTGGTACTGTCGAATACAGGCATGGCGGTGCGGTTGGCTGAATCGGCCCTTGCAAATGCACTGCCTCCGGTAAGTGAGAACGAAACATGCACTACCGACGCAGGCTTCAGTGTATACTCCAATTTTAGCCC
Organism: Bacteroidia bacterium; assembly: GCA_044228315.1. Lineage (GTDB taxonomy): Bacteria > Bacteroidota > Bacteroidia > UKL13-3 > UKL13-3 > CAINMV01. Next base: position 1,680 of record JBGAVF010000266.1, read on the forward strand.
GTTGTAGGAGGTATTCAGATTCAAAGGGGATACGGAAGCCGGTGAGAAGTTTTGCTGCAAAGCATGAGCCGTTGAATACCCGATACCAAACCGGTTATTGAACTGAAGCATTAGTGCATTGGATGATAGCGGTGTAAAAGCTCCTCCCTGTTGCCCGTACTGGAACTCGGGAGAGATGTAAATGCCGAATGTTTTCATTTTCGGAAAATGAATCAGGGTTCGAACCGAGTCCTGGGCGAACACCGCGGGTAAGGAAAAAGAAAGCATCAGTGCTAGGATGGCCAATCGTTTGTTCATAATGATGGAAATTAAAATGATGTTAGAAATGAAGTTTCCGGCATGATTCGTTGCAATTCACAGGGTAAGACCGTAGAAGTTCACGTAATTTTGCCTTGTAAACCCCATAACGAACCGGGGCCCCCGGGGGTGGGGTGTACCCGAAAATAATTTATTAAATAAAAATCAACTTCCTGCCCCACCCTTTCCCGGGATATTACGTTATACCCATAAATCCCCCTCCGTTTGTTTTTCACAGGTAAGAAAACATACTCCGAAGATTCCCTCGACAGCTTACTGGAAGCTTGTGCGGGAGGTAATGCCAGGGCCCAAAAGGCGCTTATCGGGATGTTTTACGGCTATGCGAAAAGTATAAGTTTGCGGTATGCAGGCAGTGAAGAGGAGGCGGAAGAGATCCTGAATGACGGATTCCTGAAAGTGTTCAAAAACCTGCACCGGTATGAACCGGTACAGCCGTTCAAAGCCTGGCTGAGAACACTATTCACCAACACGGCCATTGATTACTACCGGAAAAACCTGAAGTATTCACTGCATGTGCATGATGACGACTTTGACCTCGACGACGAAAATGAATATATACTGAGCCATATATCGGCTAAAGAAATTCTGGGAATGATACAAAAGCTGCCCGACTCTTACCGGATCGCTTTTACCATGTATGCCGTTGACGGATATTCCCATAAAGAAATTGCCGATATGCTGGGGATACGGGAAGGAACTTCGAAATCAAATGTGCGTGATGCACGAAAAAAATTACAAGTTATGATGAAACAACTTTACCCTGACGTGTATCAATCGTACGAAAGCAAAAAAAGACTGCCATGAAACCGAAACAATTCGACGAACTGATACGCGAGAAACTCGAGGATGTGCCGGTGAATACCACCGATGCGGAAGTAGAACGTGCGTTCCGGCATGTGCGCCGGAATACCGGAGGGTGGCGTTTTTTCCGTCGGCGCAACCTTCTTTGGCTGGCTTCCGGAATGCTGGTTATTGCATTGCTGTTGGTGAACTGGAAACAAATGCGTCAGAACGAAACCATGCAGCAACAACTTGATTCACTCATAGCCCTGAATCAGAACCCGGAAACACAAAACGCCCCTGCAACAACAGAGCCGGAAACACCGCAGTATGCGAATGAAACACCTACCCGCTTGCCGGCTTCTCCTTCGCATGCCGAACCTGATCAACCTTCGGGAACGGTTTCTGCTCCTCGATCCACCACGAACCCTGCAACTACTAAAGCCACCCACCGTGCCGGAGAATCCAACAACAGCAATCCCGGCATTCCTGCCTCTCCATCCACGGTGTCTGCGTCAGAACCCGGTTCTCTCAACACCGACAGTCTGCAAATGGTAATTTCCGACTCTCTGGCACAGGCTGCAATTCTCGATACTACAACCTTGGTCATGCAGGATAGCAGCAGCCTTGCAGGAAATACATCAGCCACCAAACCGCAACTCCGATCTCACCGGTCTCCTCAAAATATACGTGTACAGGCAGGCCTTGACTTTGTTTTCAGCCCCCGCTATTCCGGCAATGGTGTTTTTATTGCATTGGCCAACAGACACGGACTTGGCATTCAGGGTGGTGTGAATTATACGTTTACCGGACGATCCCATTTTGAGAACGATCAGGATTACCACCGCGACAAGGGAAGGGATTTTCGTCATACCTATACCCCTTTGCTTCCTGACACCGCACGTATTGCCGATATTCATGCCCGGTATAATGTGATTCAGATCCCTTTACGCCTGGAATATGCCTGGTCGCTGAAAAACAACTATGCCCTCACTTTCGGAGCCGGTACCACATTCGATGCATCGGTTCGCGAGCAGGTGGAATTCAAGCATACCGACCCTTCACGGTAC
>JBGAVF010000267.1:0-3793 GCA_044228315.1 Bacteroidia bacterium
ATAACCGCATTGTTCATCAAACCGATGCTACCGGGAAAGAAGTGGAAACATCGCTGGTACGCTCTGTACGGAGTCTGAATAATATCGCCATACGTGAACGATGTTTTGTCATCGACCTTCTTGTTACGAATAACATATGCGAAGGGTTAACTGTACTAGATACCGTTTCAAATGAGGTTTCAGTAGTACGCTCAAAGCTTACGATGCTGGCTGCAGGTGGTGCAGGTCAGTTGTACCGTGTAAATACCAATCCTCCGGTAGCCACCGGCGACGGGTTTGCCATTGCCTCACGGGCCGGAGCCACTATGAAGGATATGGAATTTGTGCAGTTTCATCCTACCACCCTTTATTCAAAGAAGAACGACACATTTCTTATCAGTGAAGCCATACGCGGGTTCGGGGCTGAATTAAAAAATAAAAAGGGGCAGTCCTTTATGGATGAGGTTCATCCGTTGAAGTCGCTGGCACCGCGCGATATTGTAACCCGGGCAATCATACGTGAGATGAACAACAGCGGGGAACCCTGTGTTTATCTTGACCTGAGAAAATTTGACCCGCTTGAGCTGAAAAAGCAATTTCCAACAATCTATCAGCGATGCACCGAAGAAGGACTCGACCTGTCAAAAGATATGATACCGGTGGTTCCGGCTGCCCATTACATGTGTGGTGGCGTCAAAACCGATCTGAAAGCCAGAACATCGATAAAAAATTTATACGCATGCGGTGAATGTGCCTGTACCGGTGTGCACGGTGCCAACCGTCTGGCAAGCAACTCACTGCTGGAAGGCATTGTATTTTCTACATTCGCAGCCGATGATTCGCGTGCGGTCATCGACGCGGTTCCAATGCCGCAGATCAGGGAAATAATTCCTGTTTCAGTGGCCCGAAACGTAAATGTTTACGATGCAATTGAATTGCGAAAGATTATTCAGTCATTGATGTGGAGCCATGCCGGAATCATCCGCAATAAACAGCAGTTGAAAACCTGTCTGGGAGTTTTGGATAGTATTGAATCCAGCATACAGAGCCGGATGAAGAACGAAGGAATTTCCATGCCGTATATGGAATTGCTTAACATGACAGAAACAGCCCGGCTGATTGCCGTATTCGCACTCCGTCGTAAAGAAAACCGGGGATGCCATTTCAGGAGCGACGCACCCTACAAACTGCCTGAAAACGAGGTCCTGTATGTTGATGATGGTGAAGCGGTGTAAGAATTACGAAGCGGGCTCCCTCTCAAACTTCCGCTCGCGGATCCAGATCACCAAAATGTATTTTTGACCGGAAATTACAGGCAATCCGGCATGAAGCGACTTTCTGTCGGGTTTGCCATCTTCCCTTAAGTTATCCCAGATGAGCGCTTTACCGGCCTCCGGTGTAACTTTAATATCGAGCTTCGGAAATTCTGTTTCTCCGCCCTCAAAATTATCATTCAGGTAAATTAAAAAGGTATGGGTACGTTGTCCGCCCATCTTCATCATTTCATCCGTGTAATCCTGTCCCAGGTGAAAATAATCGTGATGAACCTTGTATTCACCACCCACATGGTAACAAATCAACTGAGGAGGTTCTTCATTTTCAATGGGTACTTCAAACATCTCCGCCACCTGCTCTACAATAGTACTTACCAGTGGATTATCTTTCTGAACGGTCATTACATCAGCCACCCGGTATCCTTCAATTGGTTTTCCAAGCACACCGGCTTTTTCAAAATGACCAATACTGTGCTGAATTAATCGGTTGCAATGATCCGCATCGATAAAATTACGGAATTGATAAACTGCCATAGTTTTGTTTTAATAAATGATAGATGCAAATATAATCGAATTGATGATTTAACGGCACATCTGTAAATTAACCCTTACACCCCGAGACAATGGATCAAATCAATCTTCCAAACAAAAAAATTATAGCTGTACTTTTTATAAATGCTGCTTATTAAAATACATTTTTATCCCTTTTTATACATCCGGAATTCAAACCGTATGTATACCCATTCTTTTTTATTCAATAAATGGCTGTAAATCATCAGAATATGTCGATAATTTTAATTTACCGATTGAATACAGGCATTCTTCGAGTAAGCATGTAGTTAAATAGTCATCAAATTGTTAAAACACAGGCTGGTCGTCAAAAAAGAATTAAAAAAAACCTAAAATGCATCTTTATTATTCCGGAGAAAGGATTCACCGTTTAAATAAATCTAAGAAAACGTTATACATAATGACAAAAGAATTCAAAATAAACTTTCACAAAAGTTCACTTCCTTTTACAAAAAAAGGCATTTGCAATTCTCTCTTCTCTTTACAAAACCAAATCAATCCATAATTTTTTAATCATCTATCACTCATGAAAAGATTCTTTACATTAGGAATTGCGTTGCTGAGTTTCGTTTTTCTGCGAATTTCAGCCAACGGGCAATGTTTTACATTGCCAACCTATTGCACAAACATTACGGCTGCCAATAATGCCAATTACCAGATGGGCATTCAGAACGTAACGTTAGGGTCAACCATTAACAATACCACATCCGGTGGTAGTGGAACCCAAATTTATTTTGATTATACGAGCATGTCGGTTTCTGCTGCAGCCAACTCCTCGGTATCTTATTCAATCAAAGTAGGAAATTCAAACTCCACCACTTTCCGGATTTTTATTGACTACAACCTTGACGGGACGTTTGCAACTACCTCACCGGAACTGGTTTACACCTCCGGAACAGGTTTAGCACCGAATACAATTGTATCCGGTTCGTTTACAGTTCCTTCGGGTACAGCTTCGGGCATCTACCGTCTTCGTGTAGCCAGCGACGGATTGACGAATATACCGGGCCCCTGCGGTCCGCTCACGTATTCAGCCGAGGTTGAAGACTATACGCTCATCGTTACCAGTACAGGTGGTGATGTAGCCAGTAACGCGTTTACCTCTCCGGGTCTCTTCATCGTAGGTAATAATACTATTGGTTTTTCTTTCCGCAATCTTTCCGCCGCAACCATCACCACGGTTGATGTAGGTTATCAGCTGGGATCCAATTCTCCGGTAACCCAGTCGTTAACCGGATTATCCATCGGTTCAGGCGCATTATATACACATACCTTCTCAACGCAAATGGCGGTAGGTTCCGTTGGTAACTTTAATATGAAGGCCTGGGCAACCAATGCCAACAGCAGCGGAAGTGTGACACCTGAAAATGATACCATTTGCCGCTCATTTACTACCTATTGTAACTCGGCCCTTTCTGGCACATATACCATTAATCCTTCGGGCAGTGGCTCTACCAATTTCAAAACTTTCGGAGCCGCCGACTCGGCCCTGATCTCATGCGGTGTTTCGGGCCCGGTTGAATTTATTGTGGGTGCCGGAACATATACCACACAAATGGATATACCATCCATCACCGGAGCCTCGGCAACCAATACAATTACCTTCAACGGTGGAGCAGGTAATGCATCTACCCGTATTCTGGCATTTGCCGGTACAGCTGCCAATCCGTACACACTTCGATTTAACGGTTGTTCTTACGTTACATTCAAAAACATGACCATTCGTGGAACCGGTACTACCGATGCATGGGTGGTACATTTCTACAACGGTACATATAACCGGGTTAACAACTGTGTCATTGAAATTAACGGTTCCGGTGCAACAGCAACAAATTCAAACCTGGTTCCAATTGTAATCAATGGAAGTTATACTTCCCTGGGTACATCAACATCAACAGCCAACAATCATACTATCGACAGTAACACGGTAACGGCCGGTTATTACAACCTGTATTGTTCGGAAAGCAATG
>JBGAVF010000268.1:0-3788 GCA_044228315.1 Bacteroidia bacterium
AGGTGTATTCACTGAATACCGATATTCAGGTTGCACGGCGTGATTCTGTTTCCGTGGTAACAACACTCCCATGGATGAAGAAAGGTGCTATTCATGATTTTATGAATATCAGTTCCACGCTCGGCTTCCCCTTTGCTTTCGATGATGCCGATGAAGGCAGTGACTTTGTTTCCATCGAGAAAAATGATACCAACTACCGCCTGAATGAAATCCGAATTTATGAAAACCGAATTCCCGATGTAAAAGGCATGAGTGCCCGTGACGCCTTATATATACTCGAAAACTCCGGGTGCCGGGTGACTATTAAGGGGGCCGGACGCATTGTGGAGCAAACCCCGGAAGCAGGATCCGCCATAACCAAAGAAACACAGATAACCCTCGTATTGGAATAATACCATGAAAGCCCTGTCAGAACTTCTCAAAGACATCACGGTCATCAAGAGTACCGGAAACACAGACATTTCTGTGTCGTCCCTTACTATTGATTCGCGCCGTGTTACCGGGGGGAGTATGTTTATTGCCATCAGCGGCACGGTTACAGATGGTCATAATTATATAGATGCTGTAATTGAAAAAGGCGCGGTGTGTATTGTATGCGAGAAACTTCCACAGGTATTGAACGGGCAGGTCACCTACATTCAGGTAGCCGATACCAAAGATGCTACAGGCCACCTCGCTTCCGCTTTCTATAATCACCCATCACAAAAGATCAAACTGATCGGCGTAACCGGAACCAATGGTAAAACAACGGTTGCTACATTGCTTTTTCAGTTGTTCAGGAATTTCGGACATCGTTGCGGTTTGATTTCCACGGTGCAAAACTGCATTCAGGATGAAATTATCCCTGCTACACATACCACTCCCGATGCCATTGCACTTAATGACTTGCTGTCACGCATGGCTGATGCCGGCTGTGAATATGTATTTATGGAATGCAGCAGTCATGCCATTCACCAGCGACGAATCGCCGCCCTGCATTTTACTGCTGCGCTTTTTACCAATATCACACACGATCATCTCGATTACCACCAAACCTTTGCGGCCTACCGGGATGCCAAAAAGTTATTCTTCGACCAATTGAGTGATGATGCGTTTGCCATCATCAACAAGGATGATAAAAACGGACCGGTGATGATACAGAATACAGCCGCCTCCTGCTACACCTACAGTATGTCATCTGTATCCGATTTTAAGGTACGCATACTGGAACATGATTTCAATGGCATGCTCCTCGCAATTGATGGTAAAGAAGTGTGGGTGCAACTAACCGGAGAGTTCAATGCGTATAACCTTTGTCTGGTATATGCTACCGCATTCCTGCTGGGCAAGTCGAAAGAAGAACTGCCCGCTGCCATTTCATTGCTGCGACCGGTTACCGGGCGCTTCGACTACCTGCGCTCTGCCAATGGCATTACCGCCATTGTAGACTATGCACATACTCCGGATGCCCTGAAAAATGTATTGGCAACCATTGACAAAATCCGTACCCGCAATGAACAACTTATCACGGTGATTGGATGCGGAGGTGACCGTGACAAAACCAAACGCCCCATCATGGCATCTGTAGCCTGCGAGCTGAGTGACCGGGTGATTTTTACCAGTGACAATCCGAGGACCGAAAACCCTGAAACCATTCTGGACGAGATGGAAAAAGGAGTGAAACCGGATCAGTATAAGAAAACGATGCGTATTACCGACCGCCGTCAGGCCATCAGAACAGCACTCCAGATTGCCCACCCGGGCGACATCCTTCTGATTGCCGGCAAAGGGCATGAAACGTATCAGGAAGTAAACGGCAGTAAGACCCATTTTGATGATAAAGAAGAAGTGTTAAACAATTTCAAAAGCATGCAAATCGCCCCACAGTAACCATTTCACCTAATTCAGAAGTACCTGTATCCATATCATTCAATATTAAAAATTTAAAATGTTTTACTTTTTATTTGAATACCTCAACCAACACTACCATATCCCGGGTATAGGTGTATTTCAGTACATTTCATTCCGTACGGCCATGGCGGTGATCCTGTCGCTGCTCATCACCGTTGTATTTGGGAAAAACCTCATCGCCAAGTTGCGCGGGCTCCAGGTAAAAGAAACCATTCGGGACCTAGGGCTGGAAGGGGAAAAGCAGAAGGTAGGAACCCCCACCATGGGCGGACTCATAATACTGGCTGCTATTGTGATCCCTACTTTTCTCTTTGCCAAATTCACCAACGTTTACGTACTCCTAATACTGATTTGTACCATATGGCTGGGGCTGATCGGGTTTCTGGACGACTATATCAAGGTTTTTAAAAATGATAAGAATGGGTTGGCCGGAAAATTCAAAATCCTTGGACAGGTAGGAATCGGATTGCTTATCGGAGTTACCCTCTTCTTTAACAAGAATGTGATGACGGGGCAGTTCATTACTCCGAAAGAGGCCGTTGACCTGAAGGTTGACACCTCGATGCTGAAGCGCGAGATCATAAACGGTAACACGTACTATGTAAGAAATCAGCATTCGGTAAAAACCACCATACCGTTCGTGAAGACCCACGAGTTTAACTATGAGAAATTGATCTCATGGTGCTGTGCCAACTGCAATTCACTGGCCTGGATCGTGTTTATCCCAATTGTGATTTTCATTATAACAGCGGTTTCCAATGGTGCCAATATCACCGATGGAATTGATGGACTGGCCACCGGAACATCTGCCATTATTGGCGCTGTACTGGGCATTTTTGCCTACGTATCGGGCAATAAAGTTTTCAGTGAATATCTGAACATCATGTATATCCCCCACATGGGCGAGATGGTGATTTTCGCCGGAGCCTTTGTGGGTGCCACCGTAGGATTCCTCTGGTACAATGCGTATCCGGCTCAGGTATTCATGGGTGATACCGGCAGTCTTCCCCTGGGTGGCATCATTGCTGCCTTTGCCATCATGGTTCGAAAAGAATTATTGATCCCTATCCTTTGCGGCATCTTCCTGGTTGAGAATCTCTCCGTAATGCTGCAGGTAGGCGTATTCAAATACCGCAAACGGAAATATGGTATTGAATATGCCCGTCAGAACCGTTTGTTCCGTATGTCGCCTCTGCATCATCATTATCAGAAGAGCGGATATCATGAAAGTAAAATTGTCACCCGTTTCTGGATCATCGGAATACTGCTGGCCATAATCTGCTTTATCACCTTAAAACTACGCTGATCACGCATGAGCACGAAACGAATTGTCATATTAGGAGCCGGCGAATCCGGAACCGGGGCCGCCATTCTGGCGAAGCTCAAAGGATTCGATGTGTTCCTGAGTGACCGTGGTGCCATAAAAGATAAATACAAGGCTGAATTGGGTTCATACACGATTTCATTCGAAGAGAACAAGCATACCGAGGCCCTCATTCTGAATGCCGATGAGGTGATAAAAAGTCCCGGCATACCGGATTCAGCACCCATCATTCGCCTGCTGGTTGAGAAAGGAATACCGGTGATCAGTGAAATTGAATTTGCGGCACGTTACACAAAAGCCCGGAAAATATGTATCACGGGCACCAATGGAAAAACAACCACCACGCTCCTCACCTACCATTTGCTGAAAAAAGCAGGCTTTAATGTGGGGCTGGGAGGTAATATCGGTGAAAGCTTTGCCCGTCAGGTAGCCTTGCATTCTTACGATTATTACGTACTCGAGCTAAGCAGTTTTCAGTTGGATGGCATGTTTGATTTCAAAGCCGAGGTAGCCATTTTGTGCAATATTACCCCTGACCATCTCGACCGGTATGAAAACAAAATAGAGAATTATA
>JBGAVF010000269.1:0-3779 GCA_044228315.1 Bacteroidia bacterium
TTCCGGTTTGGGAAAAGTTGCTGCAGCGGAACTGGCCGCCAAAGGGGCGCATCTTATTGTAGCCTGCCGCAATATGGAAAAAGGACAGGCATTACAACAGTATGTGAACCAACATTTCCCCGACACTACCGGTTCCATAACCCTCATTTCCTGCGATCTTGCATCATTCCGGTCTGTATCGGAAGCCTGCCGTACTGTTATTTCGGAATACCCAAAGCTCGATACCGTAATTCTCAATGCCGGAATCATGAATTTTGCATTTCGTGAATCTGCAGATGGTATTGAAGAAACGCTGCAGGTGAACCTGTTGTCACCGCTGCTGATGAGCCACCTGTTACTGCCTCTTCTCGAAAAGAGCCCGCAGGCCAAACTGATTTTCACTACTTCGGCTTTTCATCAGGGCCATATTCATTTCAGTGATCCTGAATTCCGCGAATCATTCAGCAGCTACAAATCGTACCGGCAATCGAAACTCGGCATCATACTGCTCACACATTGGCTTTCCACACACCTTAAAGATATTGGAGTAGGGGTATATTGCCAGCATCCGGGAATGGTAAATACCAACCTGATTCAGAAGGGTGGAATCGTTGCCCGTTTCATCAGTACGTTTTTCGGCGACACCCCGGAAGTGGGAGCCCAAACATTGCTGTATTTGGCGAGAACAGCCAAAGCAAATCTGTCATCAGGTGAATATTACGCAGATGGAAAGGTGAAAAAAACATCATCCGAAAGTTACAATATGGATACCGCGGCAAAGCTATTGGCAGTATGCCGGGCATATCTTCAGAGCAGTCGGGTGTATACATCTGGCATATTTCCGGAATAAATACGAATACAGCCTGTAGCGGTAACACCCGGGCTACTTGACCGTTTAAAAATGCAGGAAGATAATTTTGGAATAAAGGGTTTATCCGATGAGGAAGTAAAAGCCTCGAGAGCCGCTCGTGGTTCCAATACATTTGTCTATAAAAAGGAATATGGCTGGGTGGTATCCTTACGCAGCCTTGTAAAGGAGCCCATGGTGATCCTGTTGTTACTGGCTTCTTTTATTTATCTGATGAGCGGCAAAACGGGCGATGCACTTTTTATGGCCGGGGCCATTGTGTTCGTGGCCACCATCTCGTTGTATCAGGACTCGAGGAGCCGGAACGCACTGGAGAAACTTAAAAAGTTTACGCAACCCGGATGCACTGTGTTGCGCAATGGAATAACACAAACAATTAAAACAGAAGAATTGGTGGTGGGAGATTGTATTATTGTTGAAGAAGGGACCTCTGTTCCTGCCGATGCCATCATTCTTCACTCCAACGATTTCTCCGTGAACGAATCGGTACTGACGGGTGAATCCATGCCGGTATTTAAAGATGCAGAAGGGGAGGACGCCTGTATTTTTCAGGGCACAACTGTTTCGGGCGGACTTGCCATTGCTCGTATCACAGCCATTGGCAATGCTACCCGTTTGGGTAAACTGGGAGAAAGCCTCGAAAGTATTCAGGAAGAGAAAACGCCATTAGAAAAGCAGATCAACAATTTTGTTCAGAAAATGGTGATAGCCGGCGGTGTTGTTTTCATCATTGTATGGGGAATGAATTACCGCTCGTCTCACAACATTCTTGATAGCTTGCTGAAAGCCCTGACGCTGGCTATGAGTATACTCCCCGAGGAAATACCGGTTGCATTTACCACCTTTATGGCACTGGGGGCCTGGCGGCTGATGAAGATGGGTATTGTGGTAAAGCAGATGAAAACTGTAGAAACTCTGGGGAGTGCTACAGTGTTTTGTACGGATAAAACCGGAACGATCACTGAAAACCGCATGACCCTGGCAAAGATCTACGTGAAGGATGACAGGCAGATTTCCACCCCCGGCAGTGAATTAAGCAACCCTGCAAAGGAGCTGATTCGCCTGGCCATGTGGGCCAGTGAACCCATACCGTACGACCCGATGGAAAAGGCGTTGCATGAAGCCTACGTAACCTCTGCTATTGAAGATGAACGGCCTTTTTTTCGCATGGTGCATGAATACCCGTTGGAAGGGAAACCACCCATGATGACCCATATTTATGAAAACAAGCAAAAGGATCGCATCATTGCTATGAAAGGAGCACCTGAGGCGTTATTGCCTTTGTCGGACTTGGCTGAGGAAACCCTACAAGAGATACGAAGCACCGTGCAGGAACTGGGCAACAAAGGGTACCGTATTCTGGGTGTGGGTGAAGCCAACTTCACCGGGCATGACTATCCCCGGTGTCAACAGGATTTCACGCTTTCATTCAAAGGGCTGGTGGCATTCCACGATCCACCGAAAGAGAATATACAACGGGTGCTCGAAGGATTTTACCAGGCAGGGATCACGGTGAAGATCGTTACCGGCGATCATGCATCAACAACGGCAGCTATAGCCGGTGATATCGGGTTCAGAGATGCGGATAAAAATACCGGATCATTTGAGGTCATGAATCTTGGGGATGCCGAACTGCAGCAATGTGTAACGGAGGTGCATGTGTATACCCGTATGCATCCGGAGGCCAAACTGCGGGTAATTAATGCCCTTAAAGCCAACCGGGAAGTTGTGGCCATGACCGGCGACGGGGTCAACGACGGACCGGCTCTTAAAGCAGCACATATTGGCATTGCCATGGGGATGAAAGGTACTGAAATAGCAAAGCAAGCTGCTTCACTTATCTTACTTAATGATGACCTTTCCGCCATGCTGGATGCAGTGGCTATGGGACGCCGGATTTATGCCAATCTTAAGAAGGCCATCCGGTATATCATATCAATTCATATTCCCATAGTACTCACTGTTTTCATTCCATTGGCTTTTGCATGGATGTACCCCAATATTTTCACACCGGTACACATCATTTTTCTGGAACTTATTATGGGACCAACCTGTTCTATTTTATATGAAAATGAACCTATGGAAGCCAATACTATGATGCAGAAACCTAGACCGTATAGTGAAACCTTTTTTAATGCACGGGAACTTCTCACCAGTGTGATACAGGGGCTAGCCATCACAGCTGGGGTGTTGCTTACTTACCAATGGGCCGTTAATTCAGGATGCAACGAAGCCCATACCCGTACACTCACTTTTTTGGTGCTGGTGGCATCCAACATTTTCCTCACGCTGGTGAACCGTTCCTTCTACTTTTCAGTGTTTACCACATTGCGGTATAAGAATGATCTGGTGGTTTGGATGCTGGGCATAACCGTAGTCACCACCGCCATGCTTATCTATTACCCTCCGCTTACCCATTTTTTCGCATTTGATCCGCTTTCGGTGCAGGAAACAGCCGGTGGCATATTCGTGGGATTTTTGTCGGTTATATGGTTCGAACTGGTAAAGTGGCAGTTTCGGTACCGTGCTGATAAGGCCGGTTGATCAACATCCGAAGGGAGCCTGGTTATATGATTTTAAGGCCGGATAACACAAATGTGACATTCCATCGAGTCTGATATCCTATATTTGCTTGTACGGGATTTTACGGGTTACTTCGTGAAAATCATTAGTAAATAAAATTTCTGCAATCAATACACTACGCATGATTAATGTACTTTTGGTAATTGCCTCGCTCATAGCAATACTATTCACCATCGCTTTCTTTGCACCGAAGAACTATGCGCTTTCACGCGAAATAATAATCGACGCCCCTCCGTCGCTTGTTTTCAATTATCTCCGGCAGTTGAAAAATCAGGACCATTTCAGCAAATGGGTGATGACTGATCCGGAAATGGAAAAGTCATACCGGGGCACCGACGGCAGTGTAGGG
>JBGAVF010000270.1:0-3770 GCA_044228315.1 Bacteroidia bacterium
CCCCGAGGTAATAAGACTGTAATAGCGTTGCGCTTCAAATAAGGTAGTATCTAGTGGTATGGTGTTCCCATCTGTTTTTTTCGCCGAGACATATATTGTTGCTGAGTAGAATTTGTTACCCAAACAAACGGCACCTCCCCTGAAAAATCCGAATTCATTGATGGAACGGTAGGGCCTCAGTCCGGTGGCATAGCGGCGGATCTGCAACACCTCGATACTTTTATTCAGCACAAAGCCGGTACCTACGGCCAGCCCCTGTCCGAGGTTAAGGTGGTAATCGCCCAAAGCCAGTTGTTTTATGATGCCCACATCGCGTATAAAAAGATGTGCCGAATAAAAGTCGAAACCTCTGGGTTGTTTTTTATTGAAGAACGGTTCGCCAACATCGTTGTCGGCATTAAAGCCCATACTCAGTTTACTGCCGTTGGAATACCGGTAGCGAAGGGTTGTCTTGAAGTTGTGACCAAGGTAGTCGTTGGTGCGGAGGCTGTCGGAGCCATGCAAAAAGCCATCGGCCTGTTGCAGGGGTTGTTCATAAAACAGAGACAGGGTATGCGAGGCGCCTTGCATAACGCGTTTTATGCCGGCGGCTGAAAGTGCTTCATTATGCACCTTGATATAAGGTAACAGAGAGCGGATCACATCCGTTGTAAAGCCGGGAATGCTTTGCAATTCATACACCTCTAAAAAAGCACCGTATGTTACACGGTGGCGCATGAGGGCTTCTATCTGCAGCGGAGAAAGAATATGCAACTCATCGAGCTGGGCCCGTTCGGCGGTATTCAGATCTATTGGATGGGTGCGGTAGTATTCCAGGTTTTCATACTGGTCGGAAGCACTGGCAGCACCGCTGGCCGAGGTGTTGCTTTCATCGGGCAGGGGCGGTGTTTCAATTTGCGCACCGGCCTTTAATTGACACAGCAATACCAGCAGTATCAGCAGATATCGGACAACTGGAAGTGTACAAATTTTTTTCATGCCTTTGCAAACAAAACTAAAGCAACAAGTACATTTTACAAAACCGTATTTGCATTAATCATTATTTTGCGAAAGCCCTATGAATGACACGTATTCGGTAAGTTGTATCATACCGGTGATAAACGAAACGTTTTCACTGGAACAAACCGTGCGTATTGTGGAAGAGGAGAATGGCACTGATATTCTGGAATACATCATTTTGGTGAGTGATGCATTCACCACGGCGGAAAGTTTTAATACCATCGCTACCCTGCAACAATGGCTGGGCCATCGGGTGGTGGTGCATCATCAGCATATGAAATATCTGGGCGGTGCCCTGCGTGAAGCTTTCGCGCTTGCGAAGGGCACGCATACGGTAATGATGAGCAGCGACCTTGAAACGGACCCGTATTTGGTGAAACTTTTTATTGCCATGAGCAAGGCCGAACCGGGAACCATCATTACCGCTTCCCGCTGGAGCCAGGAAGGCGGGTTTGAAGGATACAGTCCGGTGAAGTATTTTCTGAATGCCGTATTTCAGAAGCTATTCTCTTTTCTTTACCGCACCCATCTAACCGATATGACCTTCGGGTATCGACTCTTTCCCACGCATTGGATACAACGCATCCGCTGGGAGGAACTGCGGCATCCGTTTTTATTTGAAACCCTGCTGAAACCCTTGCGTCTGGGTATTCCTGTAAAAGAGATCCCCTGCCGCTGGCAGGCGCGAAAAGAGGGTGTTTCACAAAACCCATTTTTTCAGAATTTCAAATATTTCCGAACAGGCATACGCGTATTGTTCATGAAGCGCAAAGACATTCTTCCTGAAGAATAATTCGGAATCCTTAAGTGGAAATTCTTTCTTTGCATTCGCTTCGAAGCCATTCCTGCCATCATGAAAAAGGTCATCTGCACCACCACCATACATCCTGTTACCGAGGCCATCCGGAAATTTGAGGCGATGCCCGACTGGGACCTGGTGATTGCCGGTGACCTGAAAACCCCGGCCGATTATGCATCCCACCTTACCCGGGGCATTTATCTGAGTCCGGCATGGCAGGAGGCCTATGATAAGCACCTGAGTGATGCCATTGGTTGGAACTGTATTCAACGCCGGAACTTTGCCTTGCTGAAAGCCTACGAGATGGGAGCCGACGTGGTGGCTGTGGTAGACGACGACAATATTCCTTATGATTTCTGGGGCAAAGATCTGAGCATAGGTAAGCCCACGGAAGTGAATTTTTACACCACAGATGCACCGGCTTTCGATCCGGTAGGCGCTACCAATCACCGCAGCTTATGGCACCGGGGCTTTCCTTTGCAGCTGATCCCTGAGCGGGATTACTCACAGGTGATGCGTAAAGAAATGGTACCCGATGTACAAGCCGACTTCTGGAACGGAGACCCCGATGTGGATGCCGTATGCCGCATGGAACACCGTCCTCAATGCTCATTCGATGATGCCTGTTTCCCGTTCGCCACCGGTACCTTGTCGCCGTTCAATTCACAAAACACCTTTATCTCTGCGAAGTGGCTGAAGGATTATTTTCTGTTTCCACATATCGGCCGCATGGACGATATCTGGGCCGCGTATTACATAGAGGCCAAAGGAGCACAGGTCATGTATCAGCGTCCCAGCGTATTTCAGTTGCGCAACGAACACGACCCGGTGAAGGATATGAAGATGGAGTATCACGGCTACGAGAACAACCTTTCCCTGGTGAAGGTACTGAAACAAGACCCCGAGGCCATTCGCAACTTCCTGCCGGCACAGAGTGTAGAAGCCTTTGAAAGGTACCGCCTTCATTTTCGGTAGACGGATATTTCCCAAAACATCTATTTTCGCAATCTGATATGAAAAACACGATTTTACTCGGTACACTATTCATGGCGCTCGTTATTGGCGGATGTCATTCCTTTAAATATCCGGTGCAGGATGCCAAAGGCGAAAAGCTTCATTACATCGAAATAAAAACCACGTATGGCAATATGGTGGTGAAGCTTTATAATGAAACGCCGAAGCACCGCGACAACATGCTGGCCCTGGCCAAAGCACATTATTACGACAGTACCATGTTCTTCCGGGTGATCAAGGATTTTATGATGCAGGGAGGCAGCTGTGATTCACGCAATGCAGCACCCAATATTATGCTGGGGAACTGCGACAGTAACTATACCGTACCGGCCGAGATCATTCCGGGCATCTATCATAAAAAAGGAGCGATATGTGCTGCCCGCGACAACAACCCGGCCAAGGCCTCGAGCGGCACCCAGTTTTATATTGCCCAGGGAAAAAAATATACAGAAGCGGAACTCAAGGCCTATGCGCTTCGACGCAACATCACACTTACGGCCGAACAACTGACCCTGTACACCAATATCGGTGGTATCCCGCATCTCGACGGTGAATACACCGTGTACGGTGAAGTAGTAGAAGGATTGAATGTGATCGACAGCATCTGTAACAGCCCTACCAATCCTCGCCTTAACGACCGCCCCCTGCGCGACGCGAAAATGTCGATACGCGTATTGCGGTAAGCCTAACATCATTTGCAGGTATGAGGCTGATTCGCAAACCGGTATTGTGTAACTATTATGTAACCTACCGTTGCAATGCGAAATGCAGTTTCTGCGATATCTGGGAGAAGCCCTCTCCATACGTTACGCTCGAAAATGTAACGAAGAATCTGAAAGACCTGAAAGCCATGGGCGTGAAGGTGATCGACTTTACCGGAGGAGAGCCTTTGCTGCACCGGGAAATTGATGCCTTTGTAAAACTCGCCCACAGCATGGGTTTCATCACTACCCTCACC
>JBGAVF010000271.1:0-3759 GCA_044228315.1 Bacteroidia bacterium
ATGTAGAACGGATGATATTGAAATACAAGGTTTCGAATATGTTCTCGGTAGCAATGGGCAAGTTTCATATTCCGGTAGGCTATTGGAACAATGCTTTCAATCATGGTCTGGCGCTTCAACCCACCACAATCCGTCCGCAAATCATAGGTTTTGAAGACGAAGGAGGCGGATACCTTCCCATTCATCAAACCGGTATACAATTCGAAGGAAAAAATATTACCCCGGTTAATCTCGGATATAGCGTATTGCTTTCCAACGGGATCAACGCAACCCCTTCACTCGATTTCAATAACGGGAAAGCCATTACGGCCAAGATATTTGCTGAACCCGTTGAAAACATGCAGGTTTCGGTGAGTATGATGCATGATCGTTTTGAGAAAGGAACACGCAACATGCAGGAGAGTCCGGTTCTATACAAAGGCACCTACACACTTACAGGGGCCGGAGCCAGTTACTTTAAAGGCACATTGCCGGTTGAGGCATCTCTGGAGTTTTATCATATTAATGTGCAGGGCGACAGTGTGGAGAATCAGGTGAACGGAGGGTTTTTATATGCAGGCTATAAGATGCGAAAACTTGTGCCTTTCATCCTCTTCGATTTCCTGGGTATGAACAAGGATGTCTCTTTTTTCAATTACAATCAGAACATGCTTTTTAAAGTTGGTGCTAAATATAATTTCAATGCACTGGCCTGTATTAAGCTTGAAGTTGGCCATCGGGAAAGCCAGGTTGACAAAGGCACAAACCTCATTGATTTTCAATTTGCCATTGGCTTCTAACCCCACAAAGGAATTATGTACCGCAACCTGTTGATCATAGCCAGTATATTTTTACTTATCTCGGGGTTTCAGATTCACCCCCGGGTCACACCCCGTGTAGCTCCCCCCACCATGGATCTGGCCATTGTGGTGCATCCAAAGAATCCGGTTGACAAATTATCGCTTGATGAAATACGCCGGCTCTGGTTAAAAAAAACAGTATGGGGAGGCCGCATCAACGGGGTTACTCCGGTTGACCGCAGTTTATTATGCCCCGAAAGAACCATGTTTTACCGAAAGATCCTGAAGATGACCGAAGATGAGGTGGTTACGTATTTCCTCGACCGGCAATACAATGAAGGGGAAGAACCCCAGAAAAAATTCACAACCGATGCAGAGGTGATGGATTTCATATCCAACACGAAAAATGCTATAGGTTATGTAAACCTTTCATCCATCGGTATCGAGAATGTACAGAAAGTAAAGATCGTCTATACCATCTCTCAATAAACCATCCTATTTTGGACGATACCCCGATTCTTTGAATATTTTCAACGCATCGGTTTCATTCAGTAAATCCTGAACACTGCTATTGGCATGGGTCTCCATGTATTTTCTTACGATCTGCCATCCGAGCCACTCTCCTACTCTCGGCGGTGCTTCCTGCGATACATTCGGTGCACTTGTGAAAGGGCCATCGTTGAAATAATGGCTGTTCTCCACACGGTCCTTGCTGTACAACAGTTTCCGATTCACAAAGTCAACCCACATCTCCTTTTCTGCCCCCTTCATCCAGTCGAGCTGTGGCTGTGAATATTTTATCTTAATGGAATCCTGCATATCCGGACACAACACATCGAGCATGAACATTACTTTCCCTTCACTTACTGCTCTTTCAATAAAAAGAGCCGGAGGATTGTTGATATCGGAGTTGATCTTATGTCGTATCAGGGACACGACCGCATCTCGCACCAGATATTCCCGGCTGAGTTTGTCAATTTTATACTGAGGAAATTCGAGTTCCGGCGCTTTATAATACTGAAAATCCTTACCGAGATAAAGGTCGAGACCGATACCAATGTACTTTTCATCATAATATCCCGGTGGACCGAATTCGGAAATGTACGTGATCAGTTGGGGAAAAGAATCATTCGGAAAATAGTATTTATAATGTTTCATTGCATCGTTCAATGCCTTCTCGTATGGGCTAAAATCCTTGAATACAATTTGAACGGTATCGTACAGAAAACGCAGCCGGGGATGACGCACCATATCGAGCATATAGGCGGTGCTGAACGAATCGCGCCCGGCCGGGAATTGCATAAAGCCCTGTGTGAAAATATAAAAGAAGTCACCGTATTTTCCGGCGAGTTTCCTGATAGAAGCGCTGTCGTTACAGGCGAATAGATCCTGTTCGAAACGAAGGATATCAGTTTTCGCTTCGATCTTTTGAACCGGCACATCCCACTTATTCTTTTTACAACCGCTCCGGCATGAAACCAGTAAGATCGCCATGAAAAGGATTCCTGTATATTTCATATTTTTCGCCATATTTGCTGAATAATTTACACTATTAAAATCTTTACAAAAATGAAAAATATTATTCTGGCCACAACGATTTTATTTTGTTTTTATTGGGCCGGTGCACAAAACACAGGTTCAGGCAACACCCCGGCACCGGAAGGCACTTTTCGGTTGGGATTGCACTTCACGCCTACAATAGGATGGGCCAAAACCGATAATACATCAATAACCGGTAAAGGTGTAAAACTGGGTTACAACTGGGGTTTGATCACGGATATACGCTTTGCCGAGAACTATTATATCGCTACCGGATTAAATGTGGTTCAGTCTCCGTTCAAATTGTTATATGCCGATACGCTTCGCGATACAGCAACCGGCTCGTTCAACCAGTCGAATGTTGACCTTTCCTATAAAAACCAATATATCGGTATACCCATTAGCCTGAAACTGAAAACAAAAGAAATAAACTACATGAAGTACTTCGCCCAGCTCGGCATTGAACCACAGGTGAACATCAGTAAAAAAGTAAGTGCCAGTAAGGGCCGTTACGGTGGCGAAGGGTATAAGTTCCCGAAAGATACCGAATACAAAGACTTTAACGACAATACAAACTTCCTTCGACTGGCATTGATCGTAGGGGCCGGTGTGGAATACTCATTGGGCGGTAAAACCGACCTTACAGCCGGAATCACCTACAGCAACGGGCTCACCGATGTAAGCAGTCAGAATAAACTGAAGGTCACCAACAGTTACGTGGCCCTTACCCTGGGTGTTTTATTTTAGTCCGCTACGTATACCCGGCTCCGCCATCACATCACGAAAAAGGGATTACCGATGATTCCCTGTCACTTACGGATTGCCCTGTCGAGGTGTTGCATTGACCCTTACCTTTGCCGGCCTTAAAATATGCTGACACCGGAGAACAATCCGGCATTATAACTGTTTCACTTTTACTGAATTCCATGAATGTAAAAACACTAATCATCGTTGCCGTTGTAATTGCAGCCCTTGTCGGATTAAAATATGCGTTCTTCCCGTCAAAGTCGGGCAGCAGTGCACCACCACCATCCGGCACCGGTGCACCGGCTGGTGTAATTGTTACGGTGGTATCGCCCGAAAACCTCAACAACAGTATTACGGCAACCGGTACCCTGAGAGCCAATGAAGAGGTATTGCTGCAACCGGAAGTTTCCGGTAAGGTTACTCAACTGAATTTCACCGAAGGCAGTACGGTTGCAAAAGGACAACTCCTGGTAAAAATAAATGATGCCGACATTCAGGCGACGGCCGGCAAATTACTTCAACAATACAAGCTCGCTACCGATAAACTTGAACGGTACAAGCAACTGGTTTCAATAAATGCCATCAGTAAGGAAGAATTTGACAATGCACAAAATGCCTGTACAACGCTGAAAGCGGAAATGGACATTGTAACTGCGCAACTGGCTAAAACAGAGATCAGGGCGCCATTTCAGGG
>JBGAVF010000272.1:0-3757 GCA_044228315.1 Bacteroidia bacterium
TATAGGTTGGGCTCACACTCCAGGCAACGGTTACCATCTCCATTCGGAAGGTGTCGTTCATCACTGAATTGCGGAATCCGAAATTCATATAAGAGCCCGAGAGGGAGAGCTGCTGGGTAATCTGCATTGATATATTGGCAGCACCCAGGGTTTGTGTGGTGGTGGCCGCCCTGATGCCCAGTAAATTATTGATGCGCTGACCTACTGAACCTGAAAGCATGAACCGGCCTTTAAAAAGAGTCACCCGTGGGTCAATGGTTACTTCCAGCCGGTCGGTTTGCATGAAAGGATAACCCAGCGGAACAAAGCCATCACCGTAATATCGTCCGGTCGTTTTTATCCCAAAGTTTTTCCAGTCACCTCCAAGGCTGCCCACCGTGGCATAATCGAGGCGGCTCGACTCTTTGGGCACAAACAACTCGTTGGGTAATGAGGGTGAAAAAGCCGGTAATTCGTTCGCATGGGTGTTTCGGGTGTAAGCAGAACCGGCGATCTCTCCTTTAAAATAAATCCGCTTGCCGAAGTTAATGCGGAAATCGAGAGATGTAAGCAACCCTGCCTGGGGCATTAAAGCCGTTGGTTTGCGTTGCAACGAAAGCGTATCGTCCTGCATCTTGCTTGCAATAAGATATACGTGGGAAGAATCTTCATGCCCTACCCCGATTTTTGCCGAATATATTTTTCGGGCATAAATACCCTGTATCTTCTTCACAGTATCTTCTTCAATAGCCAGTTGTGAGGTACCTGCAAAAACGGAAAAGCGAAATTTCCCGGGCGTGAGATTTAAGCCCGCACCAAACACGGCCAGATCCCCAACACTTAATTCGGAATAATGGGGTACCTGTGATCCCAGCATTACCTGGCACCACTTGTATTTGGGTGCAATGCCTACCCGGTTCAACGGATTTTTTATAAGTTGTTTGAAGTTATCGAAAGGAGCGTTGGGTATTTTCGGAATCTGTGGCAACATAACGCCATACTGTGCAGTGGGCAGTGCCAGGGTTACCGGCATGGAAAAATCTTTCACATCAAGCGATGCATTTACCACCATGCGGCCGAGGAAAGAAGGACGACGGGGTGCCACAGCACCCGGGGTGTCTGATTGCAGGGAATAGAAATCGGCAAAGAGGCCCACATCACCGGTTACCTTTATCCATTTTCCGGCCTCCTGCCCCGGACTGATGTGAGCAGAAAAACAAACGAGCATCAAAGAATAAAGGATATTCCTTCTTTTCATTATAGCAGATCTTGTTTACAAATTCAATATATCAACAATGAAACATCGGTATTGTATTTCCCGCTGTATAAAGCCTGGTTTCGGTTGCTGATGCCTTTGAAAAAAGTAAAAGTAATGAAAAAAAGTGTACGGTGTGAGAGATTCACCAGTGCTGTTACAATTTTATTTGCATGAGAAGCACCCATGAAAAGGAAATTTCGAACATACAGTGAAGGAAAAGAAACCCGTGGTATGCGTATGATTACCGTAAGCCGGTAATGCAGGCTTTTTGGTGAACGATGTGGAGGGCAATGGGCTTGGTTCCCAGCCACTTACTTGTGCCCCCGCCGGGACTCGAACCCAGATCAAAAGTTTAGGAAACTCCTATTTTATCCTGTTAAACTACGGCGGCCTAAGGCCCGCGAATTTACTAAATCAGCCCCATTTACCTGTCATAATAATATGGCTTTTTTAATCCCTGTGCATTGGGTACCTTTGATCTTAAGATAGCGTGTACATACGATGATTGAAAAGAATGATTTTTTTAGTGATGATGTACGGAAAATGGTGGAGAATTATGAAAAGATGATTCAAAACCGTGAAAACATCTACCTCGACGAGGAAACCTATGAGGATATAATTGACTATTATTTCATGCAGGGGAAACCACGTAAGGCCTTGTATGCGGTGCAGTCGGCCCTGGAACAAAGCCCGTTCAGTGTACTTTTCAAACTTAAAAAAGCCCAGGCCTACAACCTGCTCGATGATGCCGATAAGGCCCTTTCCCTCATCGAGGAAATTGAGTTGCTGGAACCCACAAACCCTGAAATTTATATCGCCAAAAGTGATGCGCTGGAATTGAAAGAGCGTTTTGAAGAAGCCATTGCCTGCCTGTACAATGCACTGCAATGCAGTGATGAAAAAGGAGAGATCTATATGCACCTGGGCTTTCTGTATGAAGACCAGCAGGACTATAAAAAAGCCCTGTATATGTTCACCCGTAGCCTGGAATTTGATGAAAACAATGAACAGGCTTTCTTCGAGATCGGATTATGTTATGAAGCCCTGGGCGACGATGAGTCGAGCACTCTCTTCTATGAAAAATTCATCGACAAGCATCCGTACAATGCCAATGCATGGTATAATCTGGGTATCTCCTTCACCAAGCTGCAACGGTACGAGAAAGCGGAATGGGCCTTCGACTACGCCCTGGTGATCGACGAAAGCATGAGCAACGCCTACTTCAACAAGGCCAATGCGCAAATGCATCTGAATAAATACACCGAGGCCATCGACAACTACCTTACTACCATGGAACTCGATGGGCCCGATGCCTTCTGCCATTGCAACATCGGTGAATGTTATGAGCAGCTCGAGCAGTTTCAGGAAGCCCGTGTGCACTATAAAAAGGCAGTGCAGCTGCTGCCCCATCTGGATGAAGCCTGGTTCGGGCTGGGCATTTGCTACGACAGTGAAGACAAGATGATCGAAGCCCAGCACTATTACAAAAGAGCCCTCGACATCGACCCGCTGAATGCGGAGTACTGGTATTCCTATTCCACCGTGCTGGTAGCGTTGGGTTTGCCCGATGAGGCAGAGAAAGCACTCGATCAGGCTACCTCACTCAATGAGCAGTTTCATGAAGCCTGGATGGACTGGAGTGCCATAAAGTTTGAAAACGGCGTACAGGATGAAGCCATCACCATGCTGCTCGACCGCATTGAGAACGACCCGGCTTTTGCCCCTTATTACTACAGGGTATCGGGGTATTTATACAAAGCCGGACTGCTGAAAGAAGGCCTGACCTTTTTTGAACACGCGGTGCAACTCAATTTCAATGAACACCAGGGCTTCTTCGATTATTTTCCGGATCTGCTGCAGGTGCAATCCTACCTCACACTGCTCGATACCTACAACCCGAGAAATCAGTAATTCTTTTATTAAAAAACAAACCAGTCACTTTCCGGGTTTTCCTTACGCGAGCCCGGATTCTGTTTGCCTTGGGTTAATTCTACCACACGGCGACTCACATAGGTTTTCAGTTCGTTCACACTAATTTTTCCGTCTTTATTGGTATCGGCATTTCGGTTGCGCAAGCCTTCCATTATGCTGTAACTGAATACCCCGTTATGCCAGGCATCGCTTTCCAGGGCATATTCCGAACCGGCAGAGGCGCTGATCACTTCAATACCGTTATCCTTGGTAAAATCATCAAATAACATACGCATCAGTTCGAAACTGTTGTCGAGGGCAACGGATGATGAATCGACAAGCAACTGCGAGCCTTTTACTGCGTAAGCCTGCAAGGTGTCGTTACCCCGGCTTTCCTTTTTAACATACAAACGTTCTTTGTCGATCGCTCCGCTGTGACAGGCATCCATAAGCATGAGCCGGTGGCGGGAGGGTGCGTATTTGATAAGTTTTTCCAGTGTTTCATACCGAATGCCTTTCTCCTGCGGATGCCTGAAATCACAATCCCAGGTGGCATAGTAGAAATCCAGGCTGTCGTCGAGCAATCCATGCCCGCTGATGGCCCAGATG
>JBGAVF010000273.1:0-3724 GCA_044228315.1 Bacteroidia bacterium
AACCGGCAATGATGCCTACTGCGCAACATAAAATATATGAAAACACGATCCAGTTCCACGGAACCACAAAGCTGGTATGCAGCAAGGCGGCAACAATATTTCCAACAATGATACCGAGTAAAATACCGGCGAAACCACCAAACTGGCAAATGGCCAGGGCTTCCAGCAGAAACTGTTTCATAATATCGGTAGGCCGGGCGCCCAGCGCTTTCCGTATCCCGATTTCCTGGGTGCGTTCGGTAACACTTACCAGCATGATGTTCATAAGCCCGATGGTGGCTCCCAGCAAGGTAATAAGACCTATAATGAAGGCAAACAAACGCAGGTACACGATGTTCTTATCCAGCTCTCTGGCAAAACCATCGCTCCGGTTGATCTGAAAGTTGTTTTCATCGGCTACGGCGAGTCTGCGTACCCCCCGCATTACGCCCGTGGCCTCATCCACGGCGGCATCCAGCTTGCCTACATCATCAACCTTTACATTTATTGCATACGAACTGCGTTCTGAAACAAACTGAAACCGGGCGGTACTCAGCGGGACGATACACCACCGGTCGGGATTAAAACCCATGCTGCTACCGGCCTTCAGTAACACACCCACCACCCTGAAACGCTTGTCCTGTATCTGGATCTGCTGATCAATGGGCTCAATATTCTTCTTGCCAAAAAGTTTTTCTGCTACTTCCTGCCCCAGTACACATACCGGTGCCCCGAATTGTAATTCATTCACTGAAAAGTTGCGGCCTTTGTTGATCTTTAATCCTGTATTGGCTATGTACTTCTCACTACCACCAATGACTGTTATATTGGGTTGTGTTTTCTCATCATCATACTGTACAATGGCATTGTATGAACAATTCACGGTAACTGAAATCTGAGAAGGGAAGTGGTAGTTTTCTTCGAAGCGTTTTGCTTCCGAGAAGGTGATGTTGGGATAGTTTATAGTATTTCTTCGGGGTCTTCCGAACGACATCATGCCGCCCCGGTTACGTATATTGAAGGTGTTGCTACCCAATGAACTAAAGCTGTCGTTAAGGGAGCCCTTAAGTGCCTCAACGGCCGTAAGGATGCCAACAATGGCCATGATCCCGAAGGCGATGATCAGCATTGTTAAAACACTCCGTAACATATTGCCCCGCATGCTGCCAAGGGCAAGTATAAGTGTTTCGCGAAGTTTCACGGGTCAGCTGATTATTGGAACATTTGCGAACTATACGCTGAAGGAAGTGCCGCAACCGCAGGTGTTCTTCGCGTTCGGGTTCGCAAACACAAATCCGCGGGAGTTCAGGCCCTGTTCAAAATCGACCTGCATTCCCAGCAGATACATGCCATGCGATTTATCCATGATCATTGAGATGCCCTCTACTATGTAATGTTTATCTTTTTCGGTAGGCTTATCGAAGGCCAGTACATAGGTCATACCGGCACATCCTCCGCCTTTTACGCCTACACGGAGCGCATTTTCAGCTGGAACATTTTCCGTTTCAAGCAATCTTTTTATTTCCGAGATAGCTGCTTCGGTGAACGTAACAGGTATCATGGTATCGGTTGTTTCTAAGGTTTCAGTCATAGTATGTAATAAAAAATCACTGCAAAATTAGGCAATTAATCGGTATGCCGGCAGGCAGGCTGTAATCCATGGAAAGGAATTCTGCTGCCATTAATGGAAAATGAGGACTTCCGTACCTACCGGAACCAGTGTATAAAGCTCACTGATATCGGCGGTCTTAAGTGAGATACAACCCAGGGTCCAGTTTGTTTTTTTATCGATGATATCATCGGCATGGGGTGTATTGGCCGATGGTTTGGAGCCAGAACCGGAAGTCACAAAGGGCACTCCGTGTATCCCTATTTCCCCGCCAATGTCATCTCCCGAGGCGATGATGCCTTTTTTCTTGTTCTCATTGAATTTCCTCCAGGAATCTTTGGTGGGGTAATCGAGCCACATAAAATACGACCAGCTCCGGTGCGGATACTTCGCCTGAATGTGAAAGGTTCCTTCCGGTGTACAACCGTCACCCTGCTTCTGTTTATCATCTACCGGGTTAAATCCGAACACCACCGGATAGGTTCTTAAAAGGGAATCGTTGCGGTACAATTCAAGCCGGTATTTACTTTTATAAATACGGATCGTAACCACATCCTTTTTCTTGGTCTCCGACAATGTATTTTTCGGCGTCAGGGGTAAGGTACCCGCCTTGGGATGAAAGGCAAAAGCCACCCAGGCAGCCAATAAAAGGCTTACCGGCAACATCAGGTAGAGATATTTTTTCATGGTATACAAAGAAACGTAATCTGTACAAAGATATTGGACAGGTAAGGATTTAATCACAAAGCTATGATTTCTGTATTTTAAAAGTATCTTTGCCTTTATGAATTTAGCTCAGGTACCCGGAGGTGAAATGGTGTACAACACACAGCAGAAGGAACTTATCATTGCAGAATACGGCCGGAACATCCAGAACATGGTGGAATATTGCCGTTCGGTAGACGACCGCACCCAGCGGAACCGTTTGGCACTTGCGATTGTGCAGGTGATGAGTCAGCTCAACCCTCAGTTACGCGATGTTCCCGATTTCCGTCAGAAACTATGGGATCATCTTTTTATTATGGCCAATTTCGATCTGGATGTGGATTCCCCGTTTCCTCCACCCAAACCGGAAGAGATACAAGCCAGGCCCCAGCCTGTTGAATACAACACGGCCCCGCCACGGGTTCGTTTCTATGGTAAAGGTATTGAAATGCTGGTGCAGAAATGCGCTGCCCTGGAAGAAGGTGAAGAACGTAAGGCTTTTGCGCAGGCGTTGGGCAATCTGATGAAAACCTATCATAAAGCCTGGAACGATGAGAATGTGAGCGATGAAGCCATTGCCGATCAGATGGTGGAACTCAGCAAAGGAAAACTTACCCCTTACGAAGGCATGAGTTTCCGGTATGAGAAGATCCAGGGAAAAAATATCCCGAATGCCCAACCCTTTGGAGGCAACAACCAGTTCCGGAACCAGAACTTCAAGAACAAGAATTTCAAGAAGAAAAACAAAAACAACAATTTCAAATACAAACCGAAAAACTAAGTAACGCATCCGGGAATTATCCTGTCATGTGTAAGCTGGTTTCTCTCAACGTTTTCATACCGCATGGGTTCATTTTTAATTCAGGGCAATGCCCGGATTTCTGGAGAAATAATTCCACAGGGCGCTAAGAACGAAGCCTTGCAGATATTATCGGCGGTATTACTTACACCGGAAAAAGTCACTATTTCCAACATACCCAACATCCGCGATGTGATGAAGCTTATTGAGCTGCTGGGTGATTTAGGTGTGACCGTTGAAAAGCTGAATGATGATACGTTCAGTTTTGAAGCAAAGAATATTGATCTGGAGTATCTGAACAGCGCAGCTTTCAAATCGAAAGGGGCTGCCTTACGTGGCAGTATCATGATCATTGGCCCATTGCTTGCCCGGTTTGGTAAAGGATATATTCCGAGTCCCGGCGGAGATAAAATAGGCCGTCGCCGTCTCGATACCCATTTCATCGGTTTTCAGAACCTGGGGGCGCGTTTCGAATACGATCCGGTTTCACAGTTTTATAAGGTGGATGCCTCACAACTGAAAGGAACGTATATGTTACTGGATGAAGCTTCGGTAACCGGTACGGCCAATATTATTATGGCTGCAACGCTGGCCAAAGGAACCACCACTATATACAATGCCGCCTGCGAACC
>JBGAVF010000274.1:0-3875 GCA_044228315.1 Bacteroidia bacterium
ATGTTTACTGAAAAGTATAGAAAACACTTTGATGTAATATATAGTGTTCCGATCCTGAAAGATCACCCACAGGAGGACCATTTTTACGACCGTATTCTGATATACCAGGGGGCATTGAACGCGGCCCGGGGACTGGAAGCACTTATTGATGCCATGTCAGGAGTGAATGCCACACTCTGGATTATCGGTGAAGGAGACCTGTCGGCCGAATTGCGTGAAAGAGCTGCCCGATCGACGGCAGCCCATCGCATCCTTTTCAAAGGAAAGATCCCCCCTGATGAACTACCGGCGATTACGCGAAAAGCCACCCTGGGTATTAATGTGTCGGAAAATGCTGGCCTTAGCTATTACTACTCACTAAATAATAAATGCTTTGATTATATGCATGGCGGAATTCCGGCTTTAACCAATGACTTTCCGGAATACCGCATTATTAATGAATCGTTTGAAATAATGCATCTTACCACCTGTGATGCTGAAATACTTAAAAATGACATCAATAATATGCTAAATAACCGGGAGTATTATCTTAAATTGAAACAAAATTGTTTACTTGCATCTGAAAATTATTGCTGGCAAAAAGAAGAAGTGAAGCTCATCCGATTTTATGCTCAAATACGCTGAAGAATTACACCTGATTTCATTCGATGTACCTTATCCACCCAGTTACGGAGGCGTTATTGATGTGTTTTATAAAATCAAATCCCTGCATGAACTTGGGGTGAAAGTACACCTGCACTGTTATCAGTATGGACGAAAGGAATCGGCCGAATTGAATAAAATATGTGCTTCGGTAAGCTATTATAAACGGGAGCGTTTTAAAAATCCATACCTCGGCAAGGTACCCTATATTGTAAAAACCCGAAATACACGTCGTTTATTGCATACTCTTATGCAGGACGATTTTCCGATTATTTTTGAAGGCCTGCATTCCTGTTACCACCTGGCGAACCCCGGACTGAAACACCGGGTGAAACTGGTGAGAATGCACAATATTGAACATCATTATTACACCAACCTGGCCAAGGTAGAGCGGAACTGGGCAAAAAGATATTTTTTCAACACGGAGAGCCGGCGCCTCACCCATTTTGAAGATATCCTGCATCATGCCAGTGGTATTCTGGCCATCTCCCCCAACGATAAATCCTATCTGGAAAAACGTTATAAGAATGTGCATTACATTCCCGCATTTCACCCCAATCACAGCGTGGAATCCAGTACAGGAAGGGGTGAATACATTTTATATCACGGCAATCTTGAGGTGGGTGAAAACGATGAAGCGGCTATATACCTGTTACAGGAAGTATTCAGTAAACTCAGTCTTCCCTGTATCATTGCCGGAAACAACCCATCTGTAAGGGTCCGGCAACTCAGTAAAAAATACGCGCATGTTTCGTTGATCGAGCATACCCAAACCGACTTTATCCATGATCTGATCCGAAAAGCGCAAATCAATGTGCTACCCACATTTCAGAGTACCGGTATTAAACTGAAGTTGCTTAATGCGTTGTTTCTGGGACGGCATTGTGTGGTAAATCATGAAATGGTAGCCAATACCGGACTCGATAGTTTATGCCACGAAGCATCCAATGCTTCCGCCATGGCTGAAGCATTGGTAACCCTTTTTGAAATGCCCTTTACAGAGGCAGATGTAGAAAAACGAAAAGCTTTTTTTGCTACCCGATTCAACAACCGTGAAACGGCCCTATCCCTTCTTCAGCTGATAGAACCAACGCATCAATCCAAGTAGTTATAACAGAATTACCGGTTGTCCGTTAATTTTTCAACCATCTCGAAGTCGGCCTGCCGACGCACCGGGTCAGCGGCCACAACTTTTATCTTTACCTTATCCCCTATTTTATACGTGCGTCCCGAACGTTTACCGGTCACTGCATAATTGGTGGCATCGTAGGTATACATATCGTCGGTGAGGGTGATCAGCCGTATCATACCTTCGCATTTATTCTCAATGATCTCGGCATAAATTCCCCACTCCGTAGTACCGCTGATTATAGCTTCGAATGTTGTTCCCAGCAATCGTTGCAGGTATTCCATCTGTTTAAATTTCTTGCTTGCCCGTTCAGCTTCCGAAGCATTCACTTTTTTCAGAGCTGTGCTTGCATAATGATTCCAGCACTTCCAGGTTTCTCCTTTTCTATGATGCAGATAGGCTTCCAGCAACCTGTGCGTCATCATATCCGGATAACGGCGAATGGGACTTGTGAAATGCGCATAATGCTCAAAGGCGAGTCCGTAATGACCGCTCTTTTTTACGGTGTAATATGCTTTCGGCATACTACGCACGGCAAAATGACTGATGATATGCTGTTCCGCTTTCCCCTCACTGTCTTTCAGCATATTGTTGATACTACGGGCAATACTTCTGTCGTTCTTGGTGTCGATGGTATACCCGAAACGTTGGGCAAAGCGGCTGAGGTCGGCCAGTTTTTCATTCTCCGGTGCATCATGAACCCGATTCACTGAAGTGAATTTGGATGTATTAAGTACTTCGGCCACTTTCTTATTGGCCATCAGCATAAATTCCTCGATAAGTTTATGAGCATCCTTTCGTAAGTACTGTTCAATCTTTACCGGCTCTTTGGCTTCGTTCAGTGTTATTTTTATTTCATCCGAATCAAAATTAATGGCGCCTTCACTGTATCGTGCGGCCTGCCAGGTTTTTGCAATGGCATTAATACGTATCAGTTCGTCGGCAAATGTACCCTCTCCCCTGTCGAGAATTTCCTGTACCTGATCGTACGTAAATCGTTTGTGGGAATGGATAATACTTTTCCCGTACCATGTTCGCACAATGGCATGCTCCTTCGAAATTTCGAACACGGTGCTGAAGGTTAATTTATCTTCATCCGGACGCAGGGAACAAAGCTGATTGCTGATCTTTTCGGGAAGCATGGGAACCACCCGGTCCACAAGATAAACGGAGGTAGCCCGTTCCTGTGCTGTACGTTCCAGGGCCGACCCGGGCGTAACGTAATGGGTCACATCTGCAATATGAACCCCTATCTCATAATTTCCATTGGCAAGAATTTTAAAAGACAATGCATCATCGAAATCTTTGGCATCATCCGGATCAATGGTAAAGGTAAGCGTATCGCGAAAATCCTTACGGTGTTTTAATTCCTCAACATCAATGGTGTTGTTGAGGTTGTGCGTTTCTTCAAGCGCCTCATCACTGAACTCGGTTTCAATATCATATTCATAAATGATACTGTCCATCTCGGTGCCATGTTCACCCGGAAGTCCTAGAACTTTTATAACCTCTCCACGGGGCAGTTCATCATGTTCATTCCATTTCGTGAAACGCACAATAACCTTCTCCCCTTCTTTGGCATCCCCGGTTTTCTCATAAGGTACCTGAATATAATAGGGCATCTTTTTATCGTCGGCAGCAAACAAAGCCCTGTTTTTATCCCACTCCAGTATACCTGAATATTCATGCACAGTTCTTTCCACAATGGAAACAACTTCGCCGCTTTGCCGGCGTGCCGAACTTTTCGATGGTGTGAGCCGGAACATCACCACATCGTTCTTTAATGCGCGGTAGGTATGCCTTCGGGGAATAAATGTGTCTTTTTTCAGTTCATCACAGATCACGTAGGCATTCCCGTCACTGATCATATCCATCACCCCCTTGTATAATTTTTGTTTCGGCATATTTAAATCTCTCGTATTAATATCCCAGTATTTTCAACATGGTATCGGATTGCTGTTCCCCGGCGAAAAGCGTTGCTTTATGTTCCGCATCAATAAGAATATGTTTCGGAGCGGGTAACAAACAGTGTTGCAAGCCTCCGTAACCGCCAATGCTTTCCTGATAGGCCCCGGTATGAAAGAAACCGATATAGAGCTTCTCT
>JBGAVF010000275.1:0-3665 GCA_044228315.1 Bacteroidia bacterium
ATTCAAAGGCTCTTGAAAATGAAAATTATTCTTAGTATACCCAGTCGCAGTTACCGTTTATTATATTGTTCTTTTCTCCGTCAGTAGTGATGGCAATTTCTTTATTAAATGCCAGATCAAAAAGGTACAGATTGTTGTCGTCCTTTACATACGCTACTTGTGATGCCTGAACATTCAGGGTAGCATGCAATATTTTGTCCTTTCCTACCTGCCATATTTTCTTCGAGGCAATATCATATACATAAACCCGGGCTTTACTGCTGCGACGAAAAATAGATTCACTTTCTGTGCGGATCAGCAAACGCTTCTCGTCGGCACTGAACGTATAATCCTGAAGTTTCAACGGCATTCCTTCGAACACCAGATCTTCTGCATTCACAATTGTAGCGGCAATGGCACCGGTTTTTACTTCTTTCTTCAACAGGTTACCTGCCTCCGTTTCGGTGTAATACTTCCCATCCTTCATAAAATTGAAGCCGGCCACATATTTGGATGCGAAGGTGTTATTTTTAAAAATATCCTCAAGTGTGATATTCTTTTGGGCCTGAACGGCCACGAAAACAAAGCAGATAACTGCTGTGATGCTGAGTATACGTTTCATAGGAAAGGCACGAAAATAATGGAAATAATGCAAAGCATCACAGGCTTCATAGCTCCCGGATGACCCGAAACGGAAGCTTTAGGCCATTACAGCCGAAAGGGTTTATGCTGTATCTTTGTCGGACACTTAAACAAACACCATTATGTTCCTCTTAATTCTAGGTCTTATTATATTACTGGCAGGTCGTTTCCTGCTGAAAGAATTCCCGGCAACCTTTAAACTGGCTCCAGTAGCCCGTGTGATTGGCATTCTTATGATCCTTACCGGCATATCTACAGCCTGTGTGGTGCAGATCGATGCCGGACAGATTGGGGTTAAAACCCTCTTCGGTAAAGTTCAGGACGATGTACTCTACAGCGGGTTGAATGTGGTAAACCCATTGGTGGATGTAATAAAGCTCGATTCAAAAACCCAGAATTATACCATGAGCGGTGTGCACGATGAAGGGGAACAAGCCGGCGATGATGCCATTCGGGTGCTGACCCGCGACGGTCTGGAGGTTATTATTGACCTAACGGCCCTGTACCGCATATTGCCTACTGAGGCACCCACACTGTTGCGTGAAACCGGCCGGGATTATAAAGACAAAGTAATTCGTCCGATCACCCGCACAAAAATACGTGATAACGCTGTATACTTCGATGCAGTTGAACTCTACAGCACAAAACGGGATACATTTCAGATCCTGATATTCAACTCCATTGAAGCGGACTTGAAACATCGTGGCATTGTACTGGAGCAGCTCATGGTTCGGAATATCGACCTGCCTGCTTCGGTAAAAGCCAGCATTGAATCAAAGATCAATGCCGAACAGGAAGCCCAGAAGATGCAGTTTGTGCTGCAGAAGGAAAAACAGGAAGCCGAACGTAAACGCGTGGAAGCACAGGGTATTGCCGATTACCAGCGTATCGTTAGCATGGAACTCAATGACCGTATGCTGCAATACGAATCGATAAAAGCCAATAAAGAGATAGCAACTTCACCCAATGCCAAGGTGATCATTATGGGAGGTAAAAATACGCCCGTGATTATTGACGGTAAATAAGGGTTCGTCTTTCTCGTGCACTCCTCAGGTTATACCCCATAGCTGAACATCTGTGCTTTATTCAATTTATTTAGATTTGCCTTTTACACTGTTGCATGAAAACACGCTCACCTAAGAAACCCAAACTGATACAACGAACCGCCAACTCCGATGATTTTGATGAGATCATTGAGTTGAGCCGAATTTGTTTCCCCGACTCTACTCCCTGGACAACCAAAATGCTGAAAAGTCAGTATGCCATTTTCCCCGACGGCATGCAGATCATTGTTTACGACGGGGTGATTGTGGGTTCGGCCTCATCGCTCATTCTCAATTTCGATGATTACGACGAGGATCACACCTGGAGCGAGATATGCGATAACGGTTTCATTACCAACCACGACCCCGACGGAGATACCTTGTATGGCATTGAAGTAATGGTACACCCGGATTACCACGGATTGAAGATCGGACGACGCCTGTATGAGATGCGCCGTGAATTGTGTGTACAAAAGAATTGCAGCCGTATTATCATTGGCGGGCGCCTGCCAAACTACCATAAGCATTCTGAAAAACTGGGGGTTCGGGCTTATATACAGCGGGTGCTCGATAAAAAAATCAAAGATCCGGTTCTTACCTTTCAGCTCTCTCAGAACTTCTCTATACGACGGGTCATTAAGGATTATTTACCCGACGACCATGAAAGTGAAGGCTACGCAGTATTACTGGAATGGAACAACCTCGACTACCTTCCCGAAACCCGGGAACGTAGTGTAATGATGAAGAAAGTGCGCATCTGTTGCGTTCAGTATGAGTTGCGAAAGATCAATAAGTTCCAGGAGTTCGCCCAGCAATGCGAGTATTTTACTGATGTGGCCAGTAATTACAAATCGGACTTTGTGATGTTCCCGGAACTGTTCACAACCCAGCTGCTTTCCTTCGAAAAGCAGAAGGATATGAGTCCGGAAGACAGTGTTCGATCCCTGGATAAATACACCGAAGAATATGTGAACCTTTTCTCGGAGCTGGCCCTGAATTATAACATCAACATTATTGCCGGCACGCATTTACAGATCGAGAACCACAACCTCTACAATGTGGCGTACCTGTTCAAACGCGACGGAACGTTTGAGAAGCAGTACAAGGTACATATCACAAGTAATGAACTGAAGTGGTGGGGTGTGAAAGCCGGCAATTCAATAAATGTGTTCAATACCGATTGCGGCAAAGTGGCTATCAATGTTTGTTACGATGTAGAGTTTCCTGAAATGGCCCGGATAGCGGCCACCAAAGGAGCTAAAATACTTTTTGTGCCCTTCAGTACCGACGAACGTCACGGTTACCTAAGGGTAAAAATTTGTGCCCAGTCGAGGGCCATCGAAAACCAGATTTTTGTGGCAACAGCCGGCACCATCGGGAATATTCCTTCGGTGGACAATATGGATATCAACTACGCCCAGAGCGGAATCTATACTCCCAGTGATTTTGCATTTCCACCCGAAGCCATTGCCGGTGAATGCAGCCCCAATCTGGAAACTGTGGTGATTGCCGACCTCGACTTAGCTACACTGGAACGTACCCGTAATACCGGTACAGTACTCAACTGGAAAGACCGGCGTCTCGATTTGTATGAAGTGAATGAGAAGTAGTGAAAAAGGATGAGAATGAGAATCATTTCCTGATCTCATGTCAGCCCTTTAATCATTATCAATATTGTGAATGATCTTCAGAAGACGGTTCCAGCGTATGGCACTG
Organism: Bacteroidia bacterium; assembly: GCA_044228315.1. Taxonomy (GTDB): domain Bacteria; phylum Bacteroidota; class Bacteroidia; order UKL13-3; family UKL13-3; genus CAINMV01. Next base: position 3,381 of record JBGAVF010000275.1, read on the forward strand.
AAAAATCCGGATGCGTCCTTATCATAGCTGAACCAGATAATAAGTGCCTTACCCACCACATTCTCTTCCGGCACCATACCCCACATACGTCCGTCGCTTGAATTGTGACGGTTATCCCCTACCATGAAATAGTAGTTCTGCGTAAAGGTGTATTCAGTGATCTCGGCCCCGTCGAGGTAGAATTTGTTGTCCTTCATCTCGAACGTTTTATGATGCTCATAATCGCGGATGACTTTACCGTAAACGGCGAACATAATATCATTCAGTACGATCTTATCTCCTTTC
>JBGAVF010000276.1:0-3645 GCA_044228315.1 Bacteroidia bacterium
TCAATATAACCAGTATGTCGTCTTTGCGGTTATGTGCCTTACGTATATAAGCAACTACCGATTCGGGGCGATGGTCCAGGTCGATCCATTCAAAGCCTTTTGGATCAAATTGCAGTTTATGCAGGGCGGGTTCATTCTTATAGAGATGATTCAGATCTTTCACACATTCCTGCATCAGTTTATGGCAATCGAATTGCAGCAAAGGCCAGTTCAGTTCCGTTTTATAATTCCATTCCGTAGTTTGTGCAAATTCATTTCCCATGAACAAAAGTTTGGCGCCCGGGTGGGTGAACATGTAGGTATATAACAAGCGCAGGTTGGCAAATTTCTGCCATTCATCACCCGGCATCTTATAAACCATCGGGCTTTTGCCATGCACCACTTCATCATGACTGAAGGGAAGCATGAAATTCTCATCATAATAATACATGATGCTGAAGGAAAATTTATCCTGGTGAAACTGCCGCATCAGCGGGTCCATCTTAAAATAATCCAGTGTGTCATGCATCCAGCCCATCATCCATTTCATACCAAAGCCAAGCCCGCCCTGCGTGGTGGGATGTGAAACCTGTGGCCAGTCAGACGCTTCTTCGGCAATGGTTTGCACATCCGGAAAATCGCGGTAAACGGTTTCGTTGAACTGTTTTATAAATGCGATTGCTTCCAGGTTTCCGTTGCCGCCGAATTCATTGGGTTCCCATTCGCCTTCTTTCCGGGAGTAATCAAGTCGAAGGATGGAATTCACTGCATCCACCCGAAGTCCGTCGATATGAAATTCATCGAGCCAGAACCGGGCACTGCTGATGAGAAAAGACCTCACTTCGGCCCTTTTATAATTAAAGATGTAACTGTTCCAGTCCTGGTGATAACCTTTGCGCATATCGCCGTATTCATAGGTATGTGTTCCGTCGAACATGAACAGCCCATGCGCATCATACGGAAAATGAGAAGGCACCCAATCGAGTATAACGCCAATATCGGCCTGGTGAAAGGCATCGATCAGTTGCCGGAATTCATCGGGTGTTCCAAAACGGGAGGTAGCAGCAAAATACCCGGTGCCCTGGTAACCCCAGCTTCCGTCAAAAGGAAACTCCATTACGGGCATCAGTTCCACGTGTGTAAAGCCCATGTATTTCACATAAGGAACCAGGTGTTCTATTAGTTGTGTATAGGTATTAAAACTTTCTTCATCGGAAGGTATGGGGCGTTGCCAGCTTCCCAGGTGTACCTCATAAACAGTCCAGGCAGCGTCCAGTGCATTGTTCTTTTTCCGTTTTTTCATCCAGGCAGCATCAGTCCATTTATGTTCGGAGGAGAAACTGATGGAAGAGGTGGCCGGCCGCAGTTCTGCATACTGGCCGTAAGGGTCCGCTTTCATAAGCTCCACCCCTTTATAACCTTTGATATAGAATTTATAAGCCTCTCCTTTTTTGATATGGGGAATAAAACCTTCCCAGATACCCGATTTATCGAGCCGTACAAACAACGGATGCAATTGCCTTTTCCATCCATTAAAATTACCCACTACCGAAACCCGGGTGGCATTGGGAGCCCATACGGCAAAATAGAATCCATCGGTATCCAGTACCTGCAGCTGATGGCTGCCGAATTTCCGGTAACCGTTGTACAAAGTACCGTTCTTGAAATTATTGATGTCCTCATCTGTAAACAGCGAATAATTCCAAACCGGTTTCTCCGTATCAATAAAATGTTCTTCTTCGTATTTCATTGCTGGCTGTATGGCAGCAGCCGTGCTTGTTTTACTTCCCTTTTTAACCGGTTGTCTTTTAGTTGTTGCCATTGGTGTAATTGAATTGAGAAGCTTTGAATAAAATATAGAAATTCGCTTTAACGTAAATTTAAGAATTGAGTCTTAGTTATTCCGAATAAATATATTCATCTTTAACTAAGAATTTAGTTTTAGATTTAAAAGCCAAATAAAGTATATGCCTAAACTATCTGCCCTGTTGATAGCTGTAATGCTTTGTGCATTAACGAGCTCAGCTCAAACCACTTCCCTGGCCGGCTCGGTAGCCGACACCAGCCAGAAAAAAGGGATCTCCAATGCGGTTGTTCTTCTTCTCACCCCGGTTGACTCGGTTCTTTACAAATTTACCCGAACAGACAGCAAGGGTAACTATTCGTTTAAGAATATTAAGAATGGTAATTACATTCTTATGACCACCCACCCCTATTTTGCGGATTTTGTGGATAATATTTCAGTAAATGAAAGCACCGCAAGCATTCCACAGATAGCCGTTACTTCTAAAAGTAAGCTATTACAGGAAGTGATCGTTAAAAGCGGTAACCCCATCCGTATAAAAGGTGATACCACCATTTATACGGCGGACAGTTTTAAAGTAAGCGCCAATGCCAACGTAGAGGAATTGCTGAAAAAATTACCGGGTATACAGGTTGATAAGAGCGGCAAGATAACAGCCATGGGTGAGCAGGTGACCAAGGTACTGGTGGATGGAGAGGAATTCTTTGGCGATGACCCGGGGATGGCCGTAAAGAACCTGCGGGCCGATGCGGTAAAAGAAGTGCAGGTATTTGATAAGAAAAGTGAGCAGGCCGAATTTACCGGCATTGATGATGGTAAAACACAAAAAACGATCAATCTTAAAATGAAAGAAGACCGGAAGAAAGGCTACTTCGGTAAGATCGATATGGCCGGCGGGTTTCTTAATAACCGCGACGACCGGTACAACAGCAATATCATGCTCAGTTCATTCAAGGGAAAAAGAAAGCTTTCGGCCTTTTTACTCACCGGCAATACGGGGCAGGATGGCCTGAACTGGGAAGACGCAGAGAAATTCGGCGGTGAAAATGAGAACATGAGCATGTCGATAGATGATGATGGCGGCGTAATGATGATGTGGACCGGCGGAAATTCTTCAGATGAAGAACCCTATGTAAATACACAGAACGGATTTATCAAGAATATAAACGCAGGCGTTCAGTACAGCAATAAATGGAACGATAAGCAAACCCTGAACCTTTCACCGAAATACAACAGCCAGGTTTATAACAACAGCATGCAGCGGTACGCCCAATCCTTATACCTGAACGACTCCCTGCTCATTGATCAGTCGACCACCGATACCTATGTGAACCGCTACAATTTTAAGACAAGCGGGAGTTACGAGATAAAGCTCGACTCGAACAATACCCTCAAGTTCACCGCTAAAGCGAATTTCTATCATACAGAAAGCGAAGAAGACAGGGCATCAACCAGCACAGGCAATGCGGGTACGCTTAAAAATTCTTCCAGCAGCAATGTAAAGATCGAAAACGATAAGCAATCGTTGTTTGGCAGCCTGCTGTATAAACACAAATTTAAGAAGCCAAGAAGGACCCTGTCGCTGAATACCGACTGGAACGGCCTTACCACCGACGGAACAAGTTTCCTGAAATCGGTTAACGAGGTTTATTCAAACGGGGTGCCCAGTTCTTTACAGAGTATCAACCAGCAACGGAATACGGACAGATCAACACAGAAAATTTCATCAAAACTGGTGTACACCGAACCCCTGAGTGCCAAATACTCCCTGGAACTGGCTTAAGAACTCAGTTATAACTATGGCAAGAACAACCAGGTAACTTACACCTATTCGCCCTTATCGCAGAAATATGATGTGGAAG
>JBGAVF010000277.1:0-3641 GCA_044228315.1 Bacteroidia bacterium
GATGTTACCCCCGTAGGTGCGGCTCATGATGCGCACGGTGGAATTATCCTGCTGTGCACCATAGATGCGATAAGGGAAATGGTTGTCGGTTGCAATACGGTAGAACTGTGCCGTAGGCTGGTTGTAATAGGTGCTCCAGTTCCTGCCTCCGTCGAAGCTGGTTTGGGCTCCTCCGTCATCGGCTATGATCACGCGTTGCGGGTCGTTCGGGTCGATCCAGAAATCGTGGTGATCGCCATGAGGCGTATTCACATCGTTGAACGATTTTCCCCCATCGGTACTTTTATAAAACTCTACGTTGCATACATAGATCACATTTTCATTTTTCGGGTCGCAGGTGATCTTACTGAAATACCAGGCCCGCTGACGTATCTTGTTTTCATCATTGATTTTTGTCCAGGTTTCGCCGGCATCTTCACTGCGAAACAATCCTCCGGTGGCGCTTTCCACAATGGCATAGATGCGGTCGGAATTGTTGGCCGAAATAGCAATGCCAATGATGCCCAGGGTATCTTTAGGCAATCCTTTGTTTCGGGAAATATTTTTCCATGTCTCTCCGGCATCGGTGCTTTTCCACAAGCCACTGCCTTCGCCTCCGCTCTCCAGGCTATACGGGGTGCGTTTCACCCGCCAGGTAGAGGCATACAGGATGTTGGGATTCACAGGGTCCATGATGAGGTCCACGGCTCCGGCGTATTTATTGGCGAAGAGCACCCGTCTCCAGGTTTTTCCGCCATCGGTAGTTTTATACACCCCGCGTTCTTCATTTTCACCAAAAAGATGTCCGGTACATGCCGCATACACGATTTCCGGATTTTTCGGATGAATGCGGATGCGGGTGATATGTGCCGACTGGGGCAGACCGATGAATTTCCAGGTTTTGCCTCCGTCTTCGCTTTTGTACATGCCGTGCCCTTCACTTACGTTGCCGCGCAGTGTGTTTTCACCGGTTCCCACATACAGGATGAGTTCATCGGATGGGGCCACGGCAATGCTGCCAATGCTGCCTCCGAAAAATTTATCACTGATATTGGTCCAGTTGTTTCCACCATCTTTCGTTTTCCACACACCGCCTCCGGCACTTCCAAAGTAAAACAGTTGTTTGTTTTTAATATCCCCGGTCACCGCTCCGCTGCGTCCGCCCCGGTAGGGACCGATGCTGCGGAACTTCAGGGAAGAAAGAAGGGTGGTATCCTGAGCAAGCGTATGCAATGCCAGAAAAATGGAAAGGAGAAAAGTGATACGTTTCATGTACGGTATGTTGTGATGGAAATATTAGTCGATGGTTTCGGGCAGGGTATAGGTACGTCCGGCATTTTGTTTTTTGAGGTAATCCATCAGCGGCATAAAATAGTCGACCAGGGCACGTGCGCTGATCTCTTCACCGGTGGCATCTTTCAGCATCTTACGCCAGTCGCCGGAAGCACCGGGGGCCATCAGTTTCGTCAGGAACTCACCCACTTCTTTGTTACCGTAGTAATTGGTGGCATGCGGGCTCTGGTGCAGAATGCTTTTCGCAATGTGTTCATGCACCTGAAACAAGATGAGATAGGAGAGGGCATAATCGTAATACTGGGCCGCATCGTCGTTGATATGTGTTTTGCTGGCCGCGTCACAGTATTCTTCTCCGCGTTTTGAAGGTGGCACAATGCCCTGATATTTCTTCACAAGCTCCCACCAGTGGCTGTTGTATTCACCTGCTGGAAGGTTTTTGGCATAGAGGTCGTGCTCGAACTGGGTCATCACGCCTGCACTCCATGGGATGAAAACGATATAGTTCAATGCTTCTTTCAGAAGGATCAGGGTGTCGTTGGTAGGCACATCACCGGGCAGCAGACCGATGCCGGCGATGAATGGTTTTTGCATGGCGGCTAGTCCCATCATACTGCCAAAAGCTTCGTGGTAGGCACGGTTGGCACCGGCTCGCAATATCATCGGTACATCTTTCGTGCTGTAACTCAGGTAATAATAGATATGTCCGAACTCGTGGTGTGTGGTCTCATACCATTCGCTGTTGGGTTCAATGCTCATGAGGGATCTTACATCCTGATCCAGGTTGATATGCCAGGCGCTGGCATGGTTGTTCTTGCTGTACTTGGCATCTTTCGGAAGAGGATATAAACTTGATTTCTCCCAGAAGGTTTTAGGCAATGCCGGGAAGCCGATGCTCATATAAAAACGTTCGGCCTGTTCGGCGAACCATTCTTTGTTCTTTGTTTTCAGTGCGCTGTCGAGGTTGAGTCCCTTCACATCTACCATAGCGCTCCAGTCCTGTCCCCAGCGGTTGCTGAGCCAGTGGGCCGGCAGTTCGGCCGGTACGTTTTTCTCATGGTATTTTTTTGCCAGTTCGTAACGCGCCCAGGTATGCAGTTCACGGTACAGGGGCCACACCTGCTGAATCATTTGATGGTTCAGCTTCATCATTTCTTCGGTGCTCATACCGTAGTCGCTCACCTGATAGGTGAAGAAGTCGGAATAGCCGAGAGGTTGCACTGTTTTGTTGCGCAGTGACTGAAGATGAGCCAGCCCGTCTTTCAGTGTTTTGCCTACCTCTTTGCTGGCGTTCCAGGCATCCATACGCTCGGTGAGGTTGGTCGATTCGTTCAGGATCTTGTCGATATCGTTCGTGCTTACTTTTTTGCCTTGAATACGGAAGTCGAAGCCGAACAGATTTTTGATCTGTTGTGTTTCCGCTTTGATGCGCTCATCTACCAGAGCTGCCTGGCTTTGGGGGTTGTTGGCCGCCAGGTAAAGGATGGCATTGAGTTGCTTGACCTGCAACGGGGTGAGGGTCTCTTTTTCTTTCAGCAAGGCCATCACGGTATCGATCACGGCGCTGCTTCCGGTAAATTCGGCCATCTTTTTATTGGCGGCATCGGTGATCTGACTGGTCACTGTATCGCCTTCCATGATATAGGTATTGGTTTTCCACTGGGCTTCATTGGCCTCGGTGGACAGCTTCTGATAGGTGCTGTTGTATTCATCGAGGAAACGCTGGGCGCGGTCCTGTGCATTGGGTTTTTTACTGCCCGACGAATTGCATGCGAAGAGTAAGATGCCAATAAATGGAAGAAGTAAGAGGTGTTTCATACGGGAGGGTATAAAGGATTTTATCAATGGGCCGGAAAGTACCGAAATTAATGTGAGGGTAGCAAATTCATTCACATGGAATACGAATTCACCCGGTGAAAGGTTACCCGTGACTTTCCACAAGGTACTTTGGTTGGTGAATGGTAAATAGTAAATGGTAAATGGATGTTTCGGGGCGTGTTGGGACCCGCCTATGACGGAAAATGAACAACAGTGAAAAGTAAAGAGTAAAAAGTAAAGCGAAGACCTATCGGTGGTTGAGTGCACTTGTCCGCTTGTCTGCCTATGGCAGGCCTCAGGAGGATCGAAACGAAAGTAGAGCTGATGGCAGTGTAAATTTCTCGCAGAGCGCGCAGAGAACGCAGAGAATCGAGTTGACGGAATACATGAATTTATTCTTAATTCTCTATCCACCTCAGTAGGAGCCGGTTGCGACCAGCCCTACGAAATGAGTTCATACATGGAAAATGAAGTTGCTATCCTGTTTAGGTGTATTTTTCATTCTTCATTCTTCATTCTTCATTCTCTTGACCTCAACCTCAACCTTAACC
>JBGAVF010000278.1:0-2162 GCA_044228315.1 Bacteroidia bacterium
TGACCGACACAGGCGAAATTTATGTACAGGTAGTTAATTCACCACCGGTTGCCGTACGCGACAGCGTAGCCACGAATTCAAATACATCGTTTCTTATTGATGTACGGGCCAACGACTACGACCCGGAAGTACTTACAATGGATACACCGGCCATACTGGTCAATACATTGCATGGTGTGGCCACCGTTTCGGGCACAGGTATCTATTACACACCGTTGTTAAACTATACAGGTCCCGATTCATTCCAGTATCAGGTATGTGAGATGTTTGCCGGAGGACGCAGTCCGGAGCCATTATGTGCCTCTGCCTGGGTGAAGATCACCGTGATCAACAGGGCACCCGATGCTGTGGATGATTCAATGGGAACTTTTCAATGTGTGCCTGTTCGCATTCCGGTAACATTGAATGATTCCGATCCGGAAAACGGAGATCTCACCATAAGTATTAAAACGAATCCTTCCAACGGTGGGGCGGTTGTATCTCAGGGTAAAATACTCTACGCACCAAATTCTACATTTACGGGAACGGATCAGTTCTGGTATTACCTATGTGATAATGGTGAACCATCAATCTGTGATTCAGCACTGGTTAAAGTTTTCGTAGGTGGAGCCATTACCAATACGCCTCCGTTGGCTGTGAACGACACATCGGTTGGTCCAAAGAACAGTGAAGTGGATGTTGATATTTTAAATAATGACAGCGACCCCGATCAAAACACCATCTTTATAAAACTTTCAGCAGGCATTCGTCAGCCTTTGCATGGTACACTGCGTATCGATGGAAATCACCTCGATTATTTTCCATTCCGCAATTATGTTGGACAGGATACTTTCGAATATATCCTTTCTGATACGGTTCCATCCATGGGGCCGGGTTGTCCTGTGATTCCATCAAAATATGATACAGCCCTTGTATTCGTAACTGTATTCGAATGGGAACCTGCCATACTTGATAAGGATGATGACAATGACGGCATTCCGGATGTAATTGAAATTTGTGGTCCTACAGCCCTTAACTACAGTTGTATGCCAATTGCTACCGACCCTATGCAGGATGATGACGGCGATGCCATTCCGAATTATATGGATGCGGATTACAGTATTTTGAATGCAAAAGGTGTGAGCGCTTTGATGGATCAGGATGGAGACGGAGTTATTAATTCCATGGACCTTGATTCAGACGGAGATGGTATTCCGGATGCTGTGGAAGCAAATCTGGGCGTGGTACCGTCTAATTATGCCAACGGAATGCGTACCGGTTCAGTGGGTGTCAACGGTATTCCTGATTGTGCAGAAACTACACCGGAAAGTGGTATCACCAACTATCCGAAGGATTTCTGGGATCAGGATGGAGACGGAATTTCCGATTACCTGGATATTGATGGTGATAATGACGGAATTCCCGATGCAATTGAAGGACAACCAAGCTATGCTTTTATTTCTCCAACCGGAACAGATTCCGATCATGACGGACTGGATAATGCTTACGACCCGGATAACGGAGGTACCCTTGTGGCACCATTAAATGTTGACGGTGCAGATGTTCCCGACTACCGCGACCTTGATGCCGATAATGACGGAGCCAAAGATGCCTTTGAAGGTTTCGACAATAATTGCAATGGCTACAGCCGCGATGATATGAAATCAAGAGCCACCTTCTTTATTCTGAACGGTGGTAACGGAAGCTACTATCCGAATCATATTGACCTGAACACCAACGGCACACCTGACTGGATCGACACCACAGCTGCCGGTGTTCCGGCATTTCTGAATCCACTATCCTCGTACTATTACGATACCGATAAGGACGGACTGGTTGACCTGCTTGACCCTGATAATAAAGGAGCACTGGCCGATCCACCAAACTGTGATGCACTGAATGATAAAGACTGGAGAGACCCTTTGACCACAACTCCTTTACCGATTGAATTGCTTTCCTTCAGTGGATACCTCACCGAAAATAGTCAATCACAACTGGATTGGGCAACTTCCATGGAAATAAACAATGACCGGTTTGAAGTGCAACATTCAACCGATGGCATGCTTTTTACTAAGATTGGCGTTGTAAAAGGACAGGGAAGCAGCATGGTGAACACGCATTATCAATACTTGCACCTGTATCCTGTGAACGGCAACAATTACTACAGGCTGAAACAAATTGAT
>JBGAVF010000278.1:2191-3613 GCA_044228315.1 Bacteroidia bacterium
CGTTCCACAGCAACCTATAAGCTGAATGTATTCCCGAATCCTGCCAATAGTGAGGTTACTATTACGATGTTTGCCAATACCTATTCTACAGTTGAAGTATATATTGTAAATGTGTTTGGTCAGAAAGTATTTGCCGACATGCAATGTACTGAAGAAGGCAATATAATACATAAACTCGATATGACCGGATATGCTGCCGGAGCGTACACCATTGAAGTAGTAATAAACGGAGAACGCAGTTCTCACAAGATTATCCTGGTTAAATAAGGCATTTAAAGGTTAGATCATAAAAGGGGAGTCGTTGAATATGGCTCCCCTTTTTTATGGGATATTTCCAATAAAGGTTATCTGGTAAATGATGCAGAATCAGTTTCGTTTGTGTTTGTATCCTTTTCTTTATTTTGTAGCCTTAATTTAATAATACCTCAAAAACACCCCTTATGCGCATTTTATTTTTAGTGGCCATACTATGTGCCACACAACTGGTGAAAGCACAAAGACCTGAATACAATGACCTCAGAATACTTTTTGCAGATGGTAATTATGAAAAACTGGTTAAAAATGCACAAGCATACACAGAAAAGGAAAGTTCAAAAAATGATGCGCTTCCTTACTTTTGGTGGGGTAAAGGGATGTTTGCTATTTCACAGACCAATACAAAGAATGAGGTATTTAAAAATGCATATAAAGAAGCTATTAGTTACTATGGAAATTGTATCAAACGAGATGTAAGTGGAGAAATTCAAAGGGAGTACGTAACCGATTTTGAAGCGTTTAAAATGAGCCTGGTGGATACAATTTCTAAAAGCATAATTGCCGCAAATTATAAAGTAGCTAGCCAATGGGTTACTAAATATTATAAACTTAATCCAAAAAGTATCGGGGCGAAATATTTGGAAGGTGTATGCAAATATCGCTCTGCCGATAAAGCCGGTGCCGAGATATGCTGGAAAGATGCCGACAAGAATCTCGCTGCGTTACAGGATTTTTATACATTGGGACATGCGGAAGTAGAATTACTTAAATCAGGGATCATTCAAACCGTTGATTGCTTTGTAGCAGACAAGCAGTTGGAAAGAGCAAAGACGCTTTTAAAGAAGGTTAAGCCCTGGTTTGAAGATGAGAATGATTTTATGGCAAAATACAAGCAGTTGGTGAAGTAACATAGAAGAGGAATTCTTTCTTATTCTGCAAACGAATACTGCATCTCCACCAGCTTTCTGTAAATTCCGTTTTCGTTTTGCATCAGCGATTCATGGGTGCCGCTTTCGGTAAGTATGCCTTTATCGAGCACCATAATTTTATCGGCTTTGCGAATGGTACTAAGCCGGTGTGCGATCACAAATGAGGTTCGGTTTTTCATGAGTTTCTCCAATGCATCCTGCACATACTGTTCGCTTTCACTGTCGAGTGAACTGGTGG
>JBGAVF010000279.1:0-3890 GCA_044228315.1 Bacteroidia bacterium
ATCAGTATATTCAGCGGATTCAAATCTCCCAGCAGGGACTTCCGCTCGATTACTGGGCCCCGTCAACAAAATATATAAAGCCTCAGGCATCACATCAGATCGTGTTAAGCAGTACGCATTCCCTGAAGAAAGGCGTGGAACTTATCGGGGAAGTGTATTACAAGTATTCTGACAATGTGAATGCCCTTCGGGTGAACAACAACATTTTTGATATCAGCCTGAGTAACTGGGAAAAAAATGTAGAACAAGGTGTGGCCCAAAGTATTGGGCTGGAAGTACTGGCTCAGAAAAAATTTGATGAGGTTTGGAGTGGATGGATAGGGTATACATTATCCAAATCTTTCCAGCGTTTTCCAACTATAAATTTCAACAAAAACTTCCCTACCGATTTTGACCGTCGCCACGATTTATCGATCGTAATCATGTACAAGCCCAGCACTACATGGAGCTATGCATTAACGTATGTGTATACCACCGGACAACCCTATACCTTGCCTATCGGAAGGTATCTGGATGCGAACGGACAGGAGGTTTTTGAATTCGCCGGTCGCAACAATGTGAGATTGCCGAATACCAAACGATTGGATTTTGCGATCAATCATAATCCAAAGGCAAAAAAATGGGGTGAAATAAGTTACGACTTCTCCTTTTATAATGTGTTGTTTTCCGCCAATCCTTCAGGTGCCTATGTGAGCCAAACCAGCACCACTTACAAATCATATTACCGTAGCTTTATTCCATTCATGGTTCCGGCGTTAAGCGTTAACTATAAATTCTAGATAAACAGCATGAAAAAATATTTTTTAACCGCCCTGAGTGTTTTGTTGCTGAGTTCCTGCGAAAAGGAATTCACCCCATTCACCTCGCCTTACGCAAATAAAATTGTGATCAACAGTTTGTTTGAACAAAGTACCCCCATTACAGTCAATATTTCCAACTCGGTAAATGTATACGGAACGGCCACACCTGAATACAGAGATAATGCCACCATTAAACTCTTCAGGAATGATGTGCTGCTTCAAACTATTACAGGTGGGGGAGTACAGGGCGATTATACTTCGGGGGTAATTCCGGCTCCCGGCGAAACCTATAAAGTGATCGTTTCGTTATCCGGCTTCACGGATGCAGAGGCTGAAAACACCATGCACTTCGATTTAAAATCAGTAACTGGACCTGTGGATTCAACTTTTAAGCGCAAAATAGAATACCGGAATGGATGATTTCTTCGGGGATTTTACTTTTACCATTAACGATCCGCCGGTTTCCAATAAATACCTGCTGAAGTTTTACTTTTATGATGATGTGTCTTCAACCTATATAGCCATGGGAAATGTGGAATCCAATGATACTTGAATAGCGATAATCTGGCCACCTACCTCGGAAACGGGGAATGGGTATTCAGCGACAATCTTTTTAACGGTCGTAAAAAAACATTCTCAATGCAGATCCCGTCAGGCTATTACCAAACCAAGTATAATTACCTGATTCAATTGTATAATCTAAGTGACGATGCTTACTTCTATTTATACAGTCAGTCGAACAACACCGGAGGAGGATTCGGAGGCGGGTTTTCTCAGATCTACTCCAATGTGAAGAACGGGGTGGGCATCTTTGCCGGTCGCAGTCTGGAAGTGGATACTATTAAGTAATAATTTACTGCGGCCTTTTCCGGATTCATTGTAGTATAATTATTATTTTTGAGCATTGTTATGACAGTGACTCCGAATCCAATTCAAATTCAACTTGATTTTATTGAGAAGATACGACTCCGGATTCCCGAACATGAAAGTATAGTACAACAATTTGCCAATGTGCTTGAAATTAGTTCTAACAGTGCATACCGGCGAATACGAGGAGATACTTCACTCACCCTTGATGAAATAATCAAGCTTTGTAACCATTATAAGGTGAGCTTCGATTTCGGTAAAAACACCAACGATGTAGGGCTTGTTACATTCCACTACCGCACCATCAGCGACCATGAGAGCCGTATGTTTGAATACCTGAAAGACCTGAACCGTCATTTGATTCAAATTTCACAGGTTAAGAACAAACTGATTATTTATGCAGCGGAAGATGTGCCGGTGTTTCATTATTTTAAATTCCCGAAGCTAACAGCCTTTAAAATATTTTACTGGAAAAAATCGCTGCTCGATGAGAAACTCTTAAGCGATGAATTATTTGATTTTGAAAAAGTAGATAAGGAACTCATTGATATAGCCCGTGAGAATTATGCGTTGTACGCTTCGATACCGACCATTGAGATTTGGACTGAAGCGACACTCGACAGCACTGTAAAACAACTTGAATATTATTACGATACGGGTATTGTTACCGCCATTCAGGCACGGTTAATTTGTGAAGAGATTCTTGAGATGCTGTCCAATATTGAACAGATGGCTGTGAAGGCGCAGAAAAGTCAACTGGAAGAGGAGAACTTTAAAATGTATTACAGTGATGTAATGATCGGTACCAACGCGGTACTTGCACATCTCGACGGAAGTACTACGGCTTTTTTAAGTTTTGATGGATTTAATAACCTTACAACCACCGATGCCGAACTTTGCCGGGAAGTGAACAGCTGGATGGAGATATTGATAAAGAAATCATCGCTTATCTCCGGCATCAATGAAAAACAACGCCTTATGATTTTTAAGAAAATTAAAAACAAGGCCGATAAACTGATGAATCATATCATTCAGGAATTGCAACCCACCGAATAACCCTTTATTTCATATTTCAAAACCACTTACCGACTTCTGATTTTAAAATGCTAAAAAACCGCTATAAGGATCTTATAAATCAAACCTTCTTTTTCCCGAGACATGGATTTAATGAAAAGGATAATGAATTGTATTATGATGGCATGCGTCTTATGGATATTGCCGATACCTTCCATTCTCCTTTAAAGTTTACCTATCTGCCTAAAATATCTTCCCAGATCCAGATGGCCAAAAGGCTCTTTGGTAAAGCCATTGCCAAATACGATTATAAAGGTTCATATACTTACTGTTACTGCACCAAGAGTTCTCATTTCAAATTTGTTCTTGACGAAGCACTGAAGAATGATATTCACCTGGAAACCAGTAGTGCATTCGATATTGATATTATTCACCGGCTTTATACAGAGAAAAAAGTATCGAAGGATACCTGGCTTGTTCATAACGGATTTAAGACAACCGAATATCTGGAGAAAATTGGTGGATTGCTTACAGAAGGATACACGAATGTAGTATGTGTACTCGATAATAAGGATGAACTTGGTGCATTGGATGCAACGGTGCAGACAAGCTGCAATATTGGCATCCGTATGGCTACCAACGAAGACCCGAATTTTTTGCTGTATACCTCAAGGCTTGGTATCCGCGATTCCGATATCATTTCCTTTTATAATGAAAAGATCAAAGACCATCCGAAATTCCGGTTGAAGATGCTGCATTTTTTTATCAATACAGGCATTAAAGACACATCGTATTACTGGAGCGAACTGGCCCGTCAGGTAGAGAAATATTGTGAACTGAAAAAGGTATGTCCGGAGCTCGACAGCCTCGACATTGGTGGCGGACTTCCGATCTATAATACCCTGGGCGTTGAATTTGATTACGAATACATGATCGATCAGATCGTGCAAACCATTAAAAGCATCTGCGATAACAACCAGGTGCCGGTTCCTAATCTGTTTACCGAGTTTGGTTCATTTACCGTAGGGGAAAGTGGCGGTGCTGTGTACTCGGTGCTGGGCATAAAACAGCAAAATGATAATGAACTGTGGTATATGATCGACAGCTCGTTTATTAATACCTTACCGGATACCTGGGGGATCGGTCAAAAATTCATTTTACTGGCGCTCAATCATTGGGATAAACCCTATGTTCGGGTGAATTTGGGAG
>JBGAVF010000280.1:0-4471 GCA_044228315.1 Bacteroidia bacterium
TTGTAATAACGTTCGTCACGGTTCCAGTAACAGTTTATCTGAACCATATATGGCTTGCCCAGTGTGCCCAAATTTATCAACTCACGGAGCCAGCGGGATGGCGGACTGTACCTGTTCTGCATCACACAAAAAACATGTCGGTCTTTCTTCAATGCGGCAGTAATTACCTCCTCCGTTTCCGATTTCTTCACACCCATCGGCTTTTCGATCACCACATGAAGATTTGCTTCAATGGCCTGAAGTGCTTGGGGGGTGTGAAGTCCGTTTGGCGTGGCAATACAAAGTACATCGGCTGTTATGTTTGACGCAAGAAATGCCTCCATGCTTGAAAATACCGTTGCCGTAGGGAATTCTTTTTGCAAAGCATCATGGAGCACAGCATTGGTATCGATAAGTGCCAGCAGTTCCGCTTCCGGGTTGCGCACGATCATTTCCGCATGCCGCCTGCCAATATGCCCGCAGCCAACCACAGCAAATTTTATTTTAGCACTATTTGTATCGTACATTTTTTAGTAGAACACTTCCTGATAATAGCGTACAAATTTAGTTCCCCAGCGTATCTGTTCCGGCATCACCGTGATATCCTGATTGAACTCCTGAAGCACTGCCATGAGAGGCAGATTAATATCCAGACCCATGGCCGCAACCGATGTGCCTTGTATGCGGGGGTTGATCTCAAGTATTTTAAAGAGTCCATCGGCCCCCTGCTTCATCTGCACCCCTACCGGACCATGCAAATGCATGCTTCCCAGGATGGCTTTGGTGTAGTCCATTATTTCGGGTTT
Organism: Bacteroidia bacterium; assembly: GCA_044228315.1. Classification (GTDB taxonomy): domain Bacteria; phylum Bacteroidota; class Bacteroidia; order UKL13-3; family UKL13-3; genus CAINMV01. Next base: position 786 of record JBGAVF010000280.1, read on the forward strand.
GGCAACAAATTCACCCCGAATGCTGATGCCTTCCCGCATCTGAAGCCGGTGGCGGGGAAGCATCAGTTTCATTTCTCCGTCTTTCAGCAATGCATCCACTGTATATTCTTCACCCGGCAAATATTCAGTCACCAGAATTTCCGGGAACGGCCCGGAGGAAAGAATTTCCACCGCTTTCTCATAGGCCATGAATGTGTTATTCGGTTTGTAATTGAACAACAGATCCATTTCATTCACTTGTTGCGATACCACACGGAACCCGCGGCTTCCGTTACTTACCGAGGGCTTGAAACAAAACGGTTTCTCCGGATATCCCAGTTTCGCGGCAGCCTCCATGAAGGCCTCCGGGGAATGCACCACAAAAAATTCAGGAGTGATGATCTGTTGTCTTTGCAAATGCTCGTACAGCATTCGTTTATTGTTAGCCAGTTGCAGCATTTCATCATCGCTAACAATGATCTGTATGCCTTTGGCTGCAAACGCTTTTTTGTGTCGGGCAAGGTGAAAAAGCTCTTTGGTTACCAGCGGGAAAATCACATCAATGGCATGTTTCTCACAAATGCGTAACACCTCAGGAATAAACCCGGCATCATTCGCATGCGGGATTTTCTCAAATGAATTCACCAGAAACCTTCCGCAGGCATTTTCATCCGCATCGGCCGCCAGTACATGTACCTCGGTGGTGGTGCGCAGTGCCTTGATGATTCCCGGGCCTCCCGGTGCGCCGGCGCCTGTGATGAGGATTCTTTTCAATTGAATAATGAAAATTTAATAACCATCTAATTGCCTGATCAGAATACTATGTTCACTCATCTCAATTCCTTTTCCCATGCATTTCCCATTTTTGTTTTTATTTTTAATTCTTAATTCCCAATTCTTAATTAAAATCTCCCCTATACAACCTCACGAATCACTTCAAACGCTTCGGCAAAGGTGCTGCCAATTTGCACACCCCGTGTACGTGCCAGCGAGAAAATAAATTCTTCCGACATATAATCGCGGTGCTGCTGTGATTTGTATTCTTTCAACGCATTGCATTTTTTCTGTATCTGCGAGCGCTCCAGTTTTACAAAGCACTGGGTATTGAAGCGCAGGTTGTTCCATATCAGCTCATAGCACCATATATTCGTTTGTTTGAACGCACGCAGCCCTTCTTCAGCCACGGTTTTATGGTCCTGGTGTATATCGCTGAGAGAAGGCATCAAAACCAGATCCGGAGCAATATCGGCCCGTAATCGTATAAGCGCCTCCAGGATCTCCTGACGTACATAATTCAGTTTGCGTACCTGATAGTTATACACCATCAGATGGCTTTCAGCAATGCCGAGTACCTGTGTGGCATTCCGCACCTCCGTTTTCAAAATATCTTTGTCGAAACCGGCCGGTACACTTTCCTGTGCAGTAGAAAATGCCGCATAGTAAACGGCCGCTCCTTCTTCCAGAAAACGGGCGATAGTTCCGCCACAGCCCAATTCTCCGTCGTCGGTATGCAGTGCAAGTACCGGTATTTTTCGTTCATAGGATCCATTTCATTAAACCGGCTATAAACCGGCTCCGTAAGCGGTATGCAATATTAAACAAAGAATACATAAAATAGTTACCTGCATAACAGATCGTGTTTTGATAAAACCAATGCCATAATAAAAGCAGGTAAAGAGGCCAACAGCACAAGCACCCAGGCTGAAAAACATACCAGCATAAGCACACCACGTAAATACATTACAAAAAAGTGAAGGTATAAAATGACGAATGCTATATCCTGCCCCGGTTTTTTAAACACCAACGGCTTGTGGTATCCGTACTCGTAATACTGACGGAACAGTTTTGTAAAACTGTCGCGCACATCGCTGGGTCGATGTCCAGTTTCATTGACATGTAAATCCGGTAACCCTTTGCGATTGTACGGAAATTGAATTCATCATCCTGATTCCGTACCATCTCTGTATCGAACAGGCCCGCTTCCTGAAGAATCACTTCCAGAAACCAAAAAGGAACCGTATCGGTATAGCCATCGCTCCACCCGTACGAAAACCGGAATTACCAACCCCTGCCTTCGACGACATGGCCAGGGCGATGGCTTTGCCCTTCGCACCCACACCCTCCGAACGAACGGGCCCGCCCACATTGGCTGCCCGGGTAGTTTCATATACCTGAAGGCAATTGTTCAGATACCCCGAGGGGTAAACGGTATGTGCATCCACGCGGGCAATGTATTCCCCTTGTGCAGCCTGAATACACAGGTTCAGCGCGAACCGGAACATACCGTTCGTATTATGAAGTAAGCGGATATTGGAATGCTCTTTTATAGATAGCTTTCTATAACTGCACAGGTGTTGTCGGTGGAACCACCGTCGGCCAGCAACAACTCTTTATCTTCCGGGTTCGATGCGAGGAAAAATTCAAGGAGTTGTGCGATATACTTTTCTTCATTGTATACCGGACAAATCACGGAAATTTTTACAGCTGCATTCACCGGTTTATTTCAGAGATAAAATGTTTCCGCTTTCCGTTGGCCGGGCGATCAATTTCCGACACCTGTTTTATTTCCAGCCGTACACCGGGTTCCAGGTATGTGATCAGTTTTTCGTTGATATCGGCGATCTGCGCTGCCGTGAGCGGCGTGTTACTTACCACTTCAAAAAGGAAAAGATCAATGGCTTTCTGACGGATAATGAATTCACGGATCACGCCTGATGAATTCAGAATACCCCTTGACACGTAATAGAATGTGAGACCGGCGGCCTTTTTACCGCTTGGCAACAAAATGGTATCGTTGATGCGTCCCGACAATGAATTGAGAATGTACTTCCTGCGTCCATCGGTGATTTCACTACGAATGGAGGCCCGGTCGCCAATGGCATACCGTACAAACGGGAAAGCATCGTTATACAGGTCGGTTACCAGCAAATTTCCTTCCTCTCCTTCCGGTAAAATAGTTCCTTTATCATCCACTACTTCGAAATACTGGTTCAGGGTATTGAGCACCCACTCCCCTTCCGGATTTTCGAATGCCATGATACCGGTTTCCGAAGAACCATATTCATTGATCACTTTCACACCAAAAGCCCGGCTCATCAAAGCACGATCTTCGGGGCTGCACATTTCTGAGGTTGTGATACAGCATTTCAGCGCGGGGCAGCACGTCTTTAATACAATCTTGTTCCGTTCGAGGTATTCGGCAAAAAGCAATAAGGAATTCGCATATCCATACAGGTAATGAAATGCCTTTGCTTCAAAACGCTGAACAAATTTAGCAAGGGCTTCGTCCGACAGGTCAAAGACCGGAAAACGACGACGGTTCAGAAAAAAGTCCTTCAGTTTCTCCTTATAATAATCGAGTGGTTCTTTGGGAATCCCGTAAAAGCGGGCCTGCATATCTTCGGGTTCCACCCCGTGCTGTGCATACAGATAGCGGGTAATGGCCCAGGTGAGGGCATGCGAACGCTTCGTTTTTGCAAAATGAAACGGATGCCCAGATGAACCGGAGGTAGAAGAAATATACAGATCTTCACTGCGATACTGCGAGCTGATCAACGTCTTCAGATCACCCTGATAATCGGATTTCTGCATGATGGGCAACTGCGACCAGCCCCCAGAGAAATTGCCAACACGTGCCCGGTAAAAGCTGTTGTGATTCAAAAGCGACTGTACCATGTTATCACGGCGGTTGAGCCAGTCCTGTGTAA
>JBGAVF010000281.1:0-3590 GCA_044228315.1 Bacteroidia bacterium
ACCTGTTTGGTAAATGTCAGTTCCGTTTTATTCAGTTGTTTACCCGCCAGAATGATCTTCATGCCGGGCACCTGCTTTTGCAGGTTTTCTACCAGGCAAACCACCTCTTTGCTGCTAATGGCTGTAGTAAAGGCGGTAACGGCCACATCCGGTTTATAGAAAACAAGCAGCTCATCGAGTTCTTCATAAGGCAGGTTCTGGCCCAGATAAATGACCTGATGCCCCTTGCTGCGTAAAAGAAAATGAGCAAAAAGAAGACCCAGTTCATGCATCTCTTTCTTTTGCAAAAAGAGAACGAATTTTTTTGGATTCGGATGATACACCGGAACCAGCTGATCAATGGCTACGATGATTTTCTGACGGATAAGATTGGTGATAAAATGCTCATGCGCTACATGAATACTTCCGGCACTCCATAATATTCCCACCCGGTTAAGAAATGGAAAAATAATATGGTTCATGGTATAGGTGAGTCCATGATGAAGCAGGGAGGCACTCATGATCTTGTCAAAGGTGCTTTCATCGAGTTGAAGCATGGCTGAAGTAAGTGCCCGCATCAGATTTGAATCATCACTTTGCGCCCGGGTCACATTCATCACCGCTTCCTGAATCTCCGCTTCCGTCATTTCAGCAATTCTGGAAATTTTAATACCATGCTGATTGAGAACGGCAATATTCAATAGCTTCCTGAGGTCTTCATTATCGTAATATCGGATATTTGTTTCGGTGCGCTTGGGCGTGAGCAAATCATACCGCTGCTCCCAGATACGCAAGGTATGCGCCTTAAGGCCGGTAAAATTCTCGATATCCTTTATTGAAAAAACACCCATATACCGATAATGAACAATTTTAGGTTAGTTTTGTTTGAGTGATAACACGATCTCAATAATTTAAATCGAATCTAATTAAAAAGTATGCCTGTTATTTTAATTACCGGAGCCGGGGGGCTCATTGGCCGTTCTCTGGAGAAAGCGCTGAAAGAAAAGTCATATACCGTGAGGAAGCTGGTTCGTGATCCGGAAAAAGCCAACGGGGTTGATACGTTTTACTGGAATTACAAGGAAGGGGTATTGGAGTCAGGGGCATTAACGGATGTGGAATATATCATCAACCTTTCCGGGGCCAATGTAAGCCGGTGGCCCTGGAGCAAGTCGTATAAAAAAGAGATTTACGACAGCCGAATTGAAAGCACCCGTTTTCTCAGAGAAAACGTTTCAGCACAAAACATACCACTGAAAAAATTCATCAGCGCCTCCGGAATTGGGATTTACGGCGACACCGGCATCAAGCCTGTGGATGAATCGGATCCTTTTGGTAATGATTTTCTTGCACGGGTATGTGTGGATTGGGAAAAAGAAGCAAATGCTTTCTCGGAAAAGCAAATACCCGTATGTATTTTCCGTATCGGGGTAGTGCTCACATCAAAAGGTGGTTTTCTTCCCAAAGTCTCCCTTCCCGTAAATTACTTTGCAGGCACCGTGCCGGGTTCAGGCAAGCAGATAATAAGCTGGATCGGATTACAGGACCTGATACAAATGATGGTATTTGCCCTGGATCACAGTACTGTTACCGGAACGTTCAATGCCTGTTCTTCACAGCCGGTTACCATGCAAACCATGATGCAAACGATAGCAAATACCCGGCATCGCCCCTTGTGGTTGCCCAACGTACCCGGATGGTTACTCAAAGGTGTTTTGGGAGAAATGAGTACCGTAGTGCTGTCGGGATGTGCAGCCAGGAACCAGAAAATCAAAGACACCGGATTTCAGTTCCGCTTTGATACACTAACGGATGCACTGGCTGCTGAAAAGCTATCCGGAATACTTTAAAAGCTGTTTTGTATACGCTGCAGCAGGTGCGGTAAATAATTCATCGGCCGTTGATAGCTCCATCATCTCACCGTGTTTCAGCACCAGCACATTCGTAGCGATGAAGCGCACCACCTTCATATCATGGGTAATGAACAGGTAGGTAATGCCAAATTCGAGCTGAAGTTGTTTCAGGAGATTTAGTATCTGAGCCTGCACACTCACATCCAGCGCGGATACCGATTCATCCAGGATAATAAATTCAGGGTTAAGTGCCAGTGCCCGGGCAATCACAATTCGTTGCCTTTGACCACCGGAGAATTCGTGCGGATACCGGCTAAAATGCCCTTCCGAAAGTCCCACCTTTTTCAGTAACTCCAGCGTTTTCTCCCGGCATTCCGGGCGGCTTTTAAAAATACCGTGAACCACCATTGGTTCCATAATAGCATCTCCAACCGTTTGCTGAGGATTCAGGGAGGCGAAGGGATCCTGAAATACCATCTGCATGCGAGGGGCCAGCATCGATGAAAATGCCCCCCTGCTCATCCCCAGTATTTCCGTTTCTCTGAATTTTACCGAACCTTCGGCACGGTTTTCTTCCAGTCTTAGTATGGTTTTACCGAGGGTTGTTTTGCCGCTTCCCGACTCACCTACCAAGGCCAGTGTTTCCCCTTTCCGGATAGAAAATGAGATATTTTTCAACGCCTGAAATGAACTTTTTGTTCCTGATAAAAAACGTTTCTGCTCATACCATACCGATAGATTTTCTACTGAAAGGATGCACTCTTCCGTTGCCGGCCGTGACGAAACCAACGGTTGAAACTGCTGATTCGTTAGCATCTCATCGATGGATTGCAGCCACTCCGGTTTGGAGTGTATGGTTGGGCGGCACTGAAGCAATGCACGCGTATACCTTTCATGAGGGAACTCGAAAAGCTCAGAGGTAGTGCGGTATTCTACTACGCGACCCTGTTGCATTACGAGTGTATGGTGAGAAATGCTTCTGGCCAGGTTAAGATCATGTGTAATAAACAGAATACTGCATCCCCGGTTCTTTTGCAGATCGGATAAAAGCTGAACGATCTCAAATTGCACCGACGCATCCAGGGCTGTGGTGGGTTCATCGGCAATAATAAGCTGCGGGTTACATGCCAGGGCCATGGCAATCATTACACGTTGTTTCTGTCCACCGCTTATCTCATGCGGATAGCTGGTAAAGATCACTTCAGGCCGGGGCAACTTCACCTCATTAAAAATAGCCAGTACTTTTTTCCTTGCATCCGCAAACCCAAGCTTTTCATGGACCATAAGAACTTCGGTAACCTGTATACCACATTGCATCAGCGGATTCAATGAGGTCATGGGTTCCTGAAAAATCATGCTGATCTGTCCTCCACGCAGCTTCTGCCAATCTGCAACCGAATTCCGGTAAATCGAAACCCCGTTAAAAAGAATTTCCCCTTCGGTAATGGCAAGGGCCTGAGGCAGAAGCCCCATAATTGCCAGTGATGAAATGGACTTCCCGCTGCCCGATTCCCCAACCACGGCCAGTGTTTCTCCTCCTTCAATATCAAAGGAAACCTGATGTAAAAGCGTTTTTTTACCGGTTGAGATGGTAAGATTCTTTACTTGAAGGAGCATGCCGGTTAGGTTTTTAAATCACAATTAATTTACTCCCGCTTTACGACGGGCTTCATTTACAATGGCATCCGCTTTTACATTCGCCTCATTAATAATTTGCTGGGCTTTGGCATCGGCTTCCTTTTTCAAACGTTCGGCAAC
>JBGAVF010000282.1:0-3921 GCA_044228315.1 Bacteroidia bacterium
GCTGCACGTATAGGGATCTGGGGATGGAGCTACGGTGGATTTATGAGCAGTACCTGTATCACCAAAGGGGCCGATGTGTTTAAAACGGCCATTGCCGTGGCACCGGTAACCAACTGGCGGTATTACGATAATATCTATACCGAACGGTATATGCGCACACCAGCCGAGAATGCCTCGGGCTATGATGAGAACTCACCGGTAAATATGGTTTCAAAGCTGAAAGGCAACTACCTTATCATCCACGGCACCGGCGACGACAATGTGCATTTTCAGAACACCGTGATGATGGTGGATGCCATGATTGCCCAGGGTAAAGTGTTCGACAGCGAATTCTATCCCAATAAAAACCACAGCATTTCCGGTGGTAACACACGTTATCAGCTTTATAATAAAATGACCAGCTTCCTGCTTGAAAAGCTTTAGGCATCTATCGTATGAAAAACTTCTGGATCATTTTCGCTTCATTTCTTCTGCTTTCCGGTTGCGGGTGTAATTCCTGTTCGAAGAAAACTACCCCACAAGGCACAAATGAAAAAGGGGAGAAGCTTAAGATTCTTTTTGATGCCAGCAAAGCCGAGATGGTCGGCAATGCCGACTGGGTGATCGATGCAGACGTGTTCGATATCGGCTATAACAACACCGGACGCATGATGGAAGGACGGGGAGAAGAAGCTGACCCGCAACGATATCCTACGCCCGATCAATCCACCGTAACCGCTGATACAAAAGAGGATTTCTGGACCGGAGGATTGAGCGCCTGGGCACTGGACTGTGTGAAAGAAGGTTATTTTGTGGAAACCCTTCCTGTGCGCGGGCGTATAACGTATGGCGATGCAGGCAATGAGCAAGACCTTTCGCACTATAAAGTATATGTGGTGGATGAACCCAATATCCGGTTCGAACCCGAAGAGAAAAAAGCCCTGCTTGCCTTTGTTGAAAATGGGGGAGGATTGTTTATGATCGCTGATCACGACGGCAGTGACCGCAATAAAGACAAATGGGACAGCCCGAAAATCTGGAATGATATTAACTCCGCCAGTACTTTTCCCATGGAATTTGACTATGTAGAAATTTCACAGGTGTCGAATCACTTTGCTACTGATAGCCATCCGGTGCTTGACGGGAAGTATGGACGGCCGAAACAACTCAAGTTTTCATCGGGTACCAGTATGCATCTTCGTACAGGAGCTACGCCACTCTCATCAGCGAGCAAGCAAGGATAATGACCATGGCATTCTGCTGGCTGTTTGCAACTATGGTAAAGGTCGTGTGGTGGCTTTGGCTGACAGCAGTCGGCCGACGACGGTACCGGGGACGTAAACGATAAACTGTATGGTGGCTATACCGGAGAAGTGAACGGTGATCACCGGAAGTTGTTGATGAATGCAATACTATGGTTATCCGGTAAGTGAAATGCAAACAAAGTTTCTGATACTTTTCACCTGTCTGATATCGGGTCTGTTTCTGAAAGCTCAGGAATATGATACACCTCTATCAGCCGATGCGAACCGCATCCCGCCGGACAATCAAGCGTTCTTCCCAATGCCTTCTCAGCCTTGGGCAATCCGGCCCTCATGCCCATGATGAAACGAACGAGCGCTGCCATCAGTGTAAGTAACCGTTATTTTCTCACCGAATTGAAATACGGTGGGGCCGGCCTGGTGCAGCGCTTCTCAAAAACCGATGCGGTGGGTGTGGCTATTCAGTTCGACGGTACCCGGAATTTCAAACAAACAACTATAGCACTTGCGTATTCCAAAGCCATTCATCCCCGGTTCAATGCCGGAATCAGTTTTCAGTGGCTCAATACATTTCAGCAGGGAATAGGAAACTCAGGGCATTTTCTGGCCAAAGCCGGATTTACTTTTCAACCCGATAAAAAACTTTTACTGGGAATTACTGTATACAACCCGTTCACCACCCGCATGATACTTCTTACCAACGAACGCATTCCTACCTATTTCAAAGCCGGACTGGCGTATACGGTTTCACCTCAGGTGGTGTTTTATGTGGAAGACCGTATGAGCCTGTTGGCGAAACATAACCTCAAACTGGCAATACATTACAGCCCAATCAAACAACTGACCGTTATAGCCGGTTTTCAGAATGCCAATACGCCACTTTCATTCGGATGCCGCATTAAAACAAAAAATCTGTTGATTTGGGTTGCTTTTCAATACCATCAGGTGCTGGGCATTTCACCCGCATTGGGCTTGGGGTATGAAACGGAATAAAATTATTTCAGCTGAATGAGTGTGGCGCCGGTACCACCGAATTCCTCACTCTCACTTTCAAAGGAAGCTACGTTGGGATGCTTGCGGAATTGGTTCCATAAAAGCTTTTTCAGAATGCCATCCCCTTTGCCATGAATGATCTTCAGTTTTTCGAAACCGAGCAACAAGGCATCGTCAATGAATTTCTCAATTTCACGAAGGGCATCTTCCCCCCGCATGCCCCGTATATCGATGGTGGTATTGAATTGTGTGGCTTTTGCAGAAAGGTCAATACTGCTGCGAGAAACAGTCATAGCGGGTTTTGAAACTTTTATCAGATCCTGCAAAGGCACAATGCTGTACAGATTTTCGAAAGCCACCGTTGCTTTTTTCTTGTCGGTTTTTACCACTTCTCCCACCACCGTTTTACCGGCCATCTTCACAAAGTCACCTGCTTTTATGGATTCATCGGTAACGGTTGTTTCAGCTTCTTCCTTTCGAATTTCCTTTTCAATGGTTTTGCGTTTTTCGTTCAGCTCATTTCGCCGGGCAATGGTGATCTCCTTCTCAGCTTTTGTCTCCTTTATCTCACGTATTACATTTTCAATGGTACGGTTGGCATCATCGAGCAGAGCCTTGGCCTGAGCCTGGGCCTCCTGCAGTAAAGTCCGTTTCTTTTGTGACAGTTCCTTGTTCAGTCGCTGGTTCTCATCAATGGCCCGTTTCAGCTCGGTTTCATGCAGAAGGGTTTCTGATTTCAGCTTGGTGAGTTCCACCCGTTCTTTTTCCAGGTCCACCAGCAGTTGTTCCACGCGTTGTTGTTTGCGGTCGAGTTTGCTTTTGGCGTAATTCAATACCGTTCGGTTCAGCCCGATCTTCTGGGCAATTTCCAGCGCATAGCTGCTGCCGGGGTTGCCGGTTTGCAGTTGAAAAAGGGGTTGGAGCGTAGCCGTATCAAAACTCATTGATGCATTGAACACGCCGGAAGTATTGTTGGCAAAGGTTTTAATATTGCTGAAGTGGGAGGTGACCACGCCAAAACTTTGGTTGGTATTTAACTCGTTCAGTACAGCCTCCCCAATGGGGCCTCCAAACTGGGGGTCGGTGCCGGAGCAGAGTTCATCGATGAGGAAAAGCGAGCGTTTGCTGCTATAATTCACAAAGTGCTTCATACTTTTCAGGTGTGAACTGTAAGTACTCAAATCGTTCTCAATACTTTGTTCATCGCCGATATCAATAAAAATATCGTCGAAGATGCCGGCTTCACTATGTGATTCCATGCATACCGGCAGGCCGCATTGCAGCATGTATTGCAATAGTCCGATGGTTTTCAGGCTTACCGACTTACCGCCGGCATTCGGCCCGGAGATCACACAGATACGGTGTTCCCGGTTCAGGGAAAGGGAAAGGGGTACCACGGTTTTGTTCTCTTTTTTATGCGAAAGGAACAAAAGCGGGTGGAAGGCATTGATATAATTCAGCCCGGCCTCTTTCTTTAAAATTGGTATACTTGCTTTTAGTTCAGTCCCCAACAAGGCTTTAGCCCGTATAAAATCGAGTACCCCAAGCGTCTTAAAACAGGCTTGCAGGGAAGGGATCGAAGGTCGTAAGGCATCGGTAAGCTGCACCAGAATACGGATGATTTCCCGGCGCTGCCTGAGTTGCAGTTCTTTGATCTCGTTGTTCAGCTCCATCACCTCTTCGGGTT
>JBGAVF010000283.1:0-3576 GCA_044228315.1 Bacteroidia bacterium
CCCTGGTATATCAGAATACGGTCGTAAAAATGGTCCTCCGGTGGGTGATCTTTCAGAAACGGAACACTATAAATTACATCAAAGTGTTTTCTATACTTTTCAGTAAACATGCGGGCCAGTGACTGATTCACTGTATAGGCATATTCAACGCGCGGAATGATCCAGGCCTCTACCTTCAGCCAGAACCATTTCACCACCTTGCGGTGGATCACCTCAGGCACTTCTGTAAAATACTCATGGGCGTCATACACCAATGGTTTCTGTCTGATTCGTGTGGCAAGGTACCCGGGCAAGAGGGTATCCAGATCGATGCTGCAAACGGCATCAAATTTCCGGAATAATAGAAACAGAAAAAGCCGGATATTCATTTCGGCATAAAACAACTTGCCCGTATTGAAAAAGCACTGAAGACGATGAGAAGTATAGCCTTTTGGGTGAAACGGGATGCTGCCGTCAAGGATTCTTCCCACCAGCAAAACCTCATGACCGGCCCCGGCGAGTGAACCGCAAATCCTTTGCATACGCTGATCGTAGCTCAGGTCGTTGGTTACTGTAAAGATGAGTTTCAATAGAATGGGTGAAAAATTCCGTCCGCAATAAAACATTTTTTCTCATTTTTGAAGCGTATATTTTATATAAAAATGGAATTAATTGAAAATGAATACTGCATACAGAATGTGCCGCTTACGCAACTGGCTCAGGAATATGGTACTCCGTTATATGTGTATGACGGTGAAAAGATCAAAGCCCAGTACCATCGGTTGCGTAATGCATTCGGTGGCGTGCATGTAAAAATACACTACGCATGTAAGGCACTGTCCAATCCCAATATTCTTCGGTTGTTGCACAAAGAAGGTGCTGATCTCGATTGTGTTTCCATTGAAGAGGTGACGCTGGGAATGAAAGCCGGATATGCTCCCACACAAATATTATTTACCCCCAATTGCGTAAGTTTTGATGAAATACGGGAGGCTGTTGAATTGGGTGTTCATATTAACATCGACAATATCTCAACACTGGAGATGTTCGGGAATACTTACGGCAATTCAGTGCCGTGTTGTATCCGCATCAATCCGCATATCATGGCCGGGGGCAATAAAAATATTTCAACCGGACATATCGACTCTAAATTCGGTATCAGCATTTATCAACTGCGGCATGTGCAGCGGGTGGTGAGCACCTGTAATATACATGTGAACGGTTTACATATGCATACCGGAAGCGATATTTATGATTCAGAAGTATTTATCACCGGTGCCGAGTTATTATTTGAAGCGGCAAAAAATTTCAAGGAACTTGAATTTATTGATTTTGGAAGCGGATTTAAAGTAGCTTACAAGGAAGGTGATATCACCACCGATATCGAAGATCTCGGGAAAAAACTTTCCGGACGATTCAAGGAATTCTGCAGCGAATATGGTCGTGAACTGGAACTCTGGTTCGAACCCGGTAAGTTCATTGTGAGTGAATCGGGATATTTGCTGGTGAGTGCCAATGTCATAAAACAAACTACGGCAACGGTATTTGTAGGGGTGAATAGCGGACAAAATCATTTGATACGTCCGATGTTTTATGATGCGTATCATCATATCGTGAATATCAGTAATCCGGAAGGTACACCACGGGTGTACACCGTGGTTGGCTATATATGTGAAACCGACACCCTGGGCTGGGATCGTAAATTGAATGAAGTGAAAGAAGGGGATGTGCTGGCTATTTTAAATGCCGGTGCTTACGGATACAGTATGAGCAGTAATTACAACAGCAGGTTACGTCCGGCCGAAGTACTTGTCGAAAACGGCAAAGCCCGGCTTATCCGTAAACGAGAAACCTTTGCCGATCTGACCCGTAATGTGGTAGAATAGAAGACGGAATCATTGTTATTCTAAAAACCAGAACCCGATAGGGCAGGAGGATTTTTACATTCAGAATACGTATTAATTGCCCGTTTTAACTTTTTTTTATTATGCGATTCATTGACCTGAATTCAAAATTCAGGTCAATTTGTCTTGCCAATCTTTGCATTCAGGCTTCATGTACAAATGCTGATATTACAGCCTTGTGGATAAGGTGTTAATATTGATGAGTGCTATTTCGAAGCATTCATTCATAGTAGAATTTCATGAGTAGCTTTCGTATTACTTTTCAATAATGGTCTGAAACAGCATGTGTTCCAATGTTTCAGGTAATAGATGCGCATCACTGAAAAATATTACCGATGAATTAGGTAATTATTTTAACAAAAATTTTGTGGTTTAGATAAAAGTCTTTAAAATGCATCGAAAAGGATTGTACTTTTTTTCACCCACTAAACAACCTAACTAAATTTTATATTTTATACTAATCACATTTCAATTATGAGGAAATTTTACGCATTCATTTTTCTCTTCGTTTTCGTATCACTTAAGTTTGCAACAGCGCAAACGTATTTGTCGGAAAACTTCGAAGTAGAGTTTACTCCTAACACATCGGCCGGGCCCAATGCGCCAATAAACTGGACGCAGGCCCGACTCGGCACATTGACATCTTCACCGGGTACACCGGGCACCAGTGGACAGCGCGACTGGGCGCGAACTGTATGGGGAGGTTCAAGTTGGGCATCCAACACCCTACCCAATGTAAGTCAGGCACCCTATTCCACTACAGCTCCTTCCGGTGCGGTTACCGGCACAGGTGTAGCCTGGTTCAATGATGGGTATTGTGCAGGATCGGGAACTTCCGGACAAAATCTTCGTCGGTTGGAATCACCAATTATAAACCTGAGTGCTTCCACTGCACCTGTTGTATCCTTTTATTATAACTATTATTCCGGATCAGCATCTGTTACGTTGGTGGCATCCAACGATGGGGGAACTACCTGGACGAACTTAAATACATATGGTAACAATGCCAGTTCCACCGCCTGGGTCAATTATAGTGTAGCAATACCGGCAGCCTATAAAGTGAGCAATGCGAAAATTGGTTTCCAGGTTAGTAATGCCTGGGGATCATACGATATATTTATTGATAGTGTAGTAGTACGTGAAGGCATTACTCCGGCTCCACCCATTACGTTTTCAGCCACCGCCGTTACCCTGGGTGGCATGACCATTAACTGGGTTGACAACTCAACCAATGAAGCGGCATTCCGTGTATACCGTTCAACCGATAACATTACATTTACAAAAATCGGTTCGGATATCCCAAGTACATCCATTGGAACCACCGGTACTGCTTACAATCAGGTACAATCCGGACTTACACCGGGAACATTGTATTATTACCGTATTGTAAGTGTAGCGGATCTGGAATCCACACCGCTCACCGGCAACCAGTCGACCGCATCCTGTGCATCCAGCGGTATCTCCGGAACAAAAACCGTGGGCCCTACCGGTAATTACGCCACGCTAACTACTGCCATGACCGATATTAATACCAACGGTGTTTCAGGTAACTTGATTCTGGAATTACAGGCAGGTTATACCAGTAGTGGTGAAACCTTTCCGATCGTACTATCATCCACTCCTTGTCTGAGTGCAAGTAATACCCTAACCATTCGTCCGCAAACCGGTGCCACAGCATTGTCAATTACCGGTT
>JBGAVF010000284.1:0-3560 GCA_044228315.1 Bacteroidia bacterium
GGCTGGCGTGTGCGACAACGACTTAGGGAGGTTGTCTTTCCCGGTGTCTTTTTTTGCGATCCTTTTTTTGTACAAGCAAAAAAGGATCAAAAGGGTTGTGTGAGAGATAAGCACTAATACAATCCATAATGTCCCGAGATTCATTAGGATTGAAACGAAACATACCTATAACAAACAGGTCGCTCCTACGGAGCTAAACAAATATTACCTGCCCATGCTACAAACAGGCCGCCCCGATGGGGCGGGTATTTCGTTCCCCACGGTTGAAACCGTGGGCTATGTATATGGCTACGATATTTACGCCCCATGGTTTTAACCATGGGTAAACCGAAATCAACCCATATCATCAAACGAAACCCATACCTTCATTTCTTATGTCACGGTTGAAATCGTAGGGTCAAAAAAATATAACATCCGAATCAAGCCCATGGTTTTAACCATGGGCGCAATAGAAAAGAATCAGCAGGCCACTCTGATAATGCCTGTCACCTCCGCCTGAGGCGGATCGAAGGGTCGACAGGCTGTATGTTGTTTAAAGAATCAGCAGGCCACGCTTCGACTACGCTCAGCGTGACATGCCGTTTAATTTTTTACTTCCCTTAAATACCCGTCATAGACGGGCATCCGCCCTGCACTGTATTTACCATCAACACCCTGATAACTTCGGGATACTTTTTACCAATGCACGAAGTATTAACGTAAGCTGAAAGTACGTAGTACCATCGACCACCTACCAAATACCATCTACCACATTTCACATTTACATCATACATTTGCGCTGGAGAGAATGAGGGATGATCCCTTTCATGAACCGGAATAAAAATAAAAACACTTCATGGAACTGACGAAAGAACAGAAAGCAATTATTGCATCGACCGGCGATATTAAGATCAATGCCGTAGCCGGATCGGGAAAAACCACCACCATCATTGAATATGCACGAACGCGTCCGAAAGGAAGCCCGATCCTGTATCTGGCTTTCAACAAATCGGTGCGGCTGGAGGCAGAGAAGAAATTCGCAGCCAAAGGCCTCAGTAATGTAAAGGTGGAAACGGCCCATTCCCTGGCCTACAAACATATCGTGTACCGCAGCCCTTACACCGTGCGGCAACAGGCGTACAAAACCAGTGAGATCGCAGAGATACTTCAACTGCCCCGCAGCAGTGAAAAACATACCGAGTTTGTGCTGGCCAACCATATCGGGAAATTCACGGCCTACTTCTGCAACAGCGACACCTCACGGGTGCAGGACCTCAACTACCTCGACCTCATCACCGATGAAAAAACCCGCACGTTTGTAAAAGCGCATTACGAGATCATACTGAAACAAACCCGCGTGCTGCTTGCGAAGATGGATAAGGCCGAGATCGACATCACCCACGATTTCTACCTGAAGAAATTTCAGCTCTCGAACCCGGAACTGCCTTACGATTATATCCTCTTCGATGAAGGACAGGACGCCTCCCCTGCCATGCTCGACGTGTTTCTAAAACAACCTGCCACCAAGGTGATTGTGGGCGATGCACACCAGCAGATCTACAGCTGGCGCTTCGCTGTGAACTCTTTGGAAAAGGTAGGGTTCACCACGTATCATCTGTCGAACAGCTTCCGCTTCAGCCAGCCCATTGCCGACCTGGCCATGGAGGTGCTGCAGCTGAAAGAGCATATTCAGAAATACACACCGGTACCGATATCAGGGCTGGGAAAAGAGAAGACCGTGAAAACACGGGCCATACTGGCACGTACCAACCTGGGCCTGCTGTTGAAAGCTATTGAATACATCACCGAGAAAAAACATGTGAAAGGCATTTACTTCGAAGGCAATATCAGCTCCTACACCTACGCCGATGAAGGGGCGTCGTTATATGATGTGCTGAACCTGTACAACGGCTCGAAGAAACAGATCAAAGATACCGTGATCGGCACCATGAAAAACATGGAAGAGCTGGAAGAGTATATCGAAAAAACAGAAGACGTGCAGCTCGATATGATGGTGGAGATCGTGAAAGAATACGGCAACCAGATTCCCGGCATATTGCGGGAACTGAAAAGCAAACACGTGGAGAACGACGCGAAAGAAAAAGCGGGGATGATATTCTCCACCGTGCACCGGTGCAAGGGCATGGAGTACGACAGCATTGAGCTGGTGAACGACTTCATCACCGAAGCCTATCTGCAGAAGCCGGGACTTGATGTAACCCTTCACGGGGCCCGCCTGAATGAAGAGATAAACCTGTTGTATGTAGCCGTAACACGTACCCGCAACCAGGTGCTGATACCCGAGCTGATGGTGCCCGCCGCCTACGAAGGATCGGAACAGGTGCAGGTACTGAAAAGCCAGAAAGGCAAGGGAACGGAAACACAAAAACCCGCTTCGAAAAAAGGAACCTCAAAGCCGGTGGTAAAAGAGAAAACCTATTCGGTGGATACGGTACGCGATGCGCACAAAGATGCGTACCGTCCGTGGACCAAAGCTCTCGATGAAGAGTTAACCCGTATGTACGATAAAGGCGTAACACTGACAGAACTGTCGAAGCATTTCAACCGCACCAAGGGGGCTGTGCTTTCGCGCATCAGCAAACTGGGCCTCGATGCCTGGTAGTGCAGAGGTACCGATGTTATTGTATTAAAACACTTTCTTCAATGTGATGGATTTGCTGTTGAACTCTATGGCATCGCCGGCGTGCAGGCCCATGAGTTTGAGGGCAACGGGCGCCCGTGGGGATATGATATGCACGGTATGGTTTTCGAAAGAACGGCTGCCGATGGCCACGGCAATAAAATACAGGATGGTATCGGTGATGATGACGGAGCCGGTTTGTACGGTGTCGTGCAGCACATCCGCATCGAGCACCTGCAGGGCCGCCTGTTGTTTTTTCGCTTCCAGTATTTGCAGGGAGGCCCGGTCGCTGTCGATATGACCCATGGCGCGGGAAGTTTCGTATTTATCGCCCATCGAACTTTTCTCTTCGTTCTTCACTGCCTCCTGTGCGCGGTCGCGGGAGGCCGTAGCCTCGAGCAGGTGCGCATCGAGTTCCTTCATGCAGAATTCCTTCAGCCGATGCTTGAAGGCGATTTGTTCTTTTTTGGTTTTGAGAAAAGACATGGTAAATGGTAGATGGTAGATGGTAAATAGTAAATGGTACTGCGTGCTTTGAGGTTAAGGCAAAGGTTAAGGTTAAGGTTAAGAGTAAAATGGGGAAATGTAACGCGAAGGTACTATCGGGGATTTGATTCTTGATGACCCTTGTCATACTGAAACTGATGATGGGGATTTTGATTGCCCACGGTTGAAACCAAGGGCAAACCGATATGTCACCCCTTCGGGGTTTGTGATGTGTGTCTTACAATTTTCTATAATCATGCTATCCCTTCGGGATTGGATTGTAATTTATAAGAGAAAATGGTCATGCTGTTTTTCACAGCCAGGGGCTGTGAACGGTGCAGATGAAACGTTACGAATCATGCAAGCCAACCCAGCACCCTTTCCGGGTAATGAATCAATAAAACTGATGTTTCAATTCCCGGCTAAGCCGGGACCAATAGCGCGTGGTCGTCCG
>JBGAVF010000285.1:0-3950 GCA_044228315.1 Bacteroidia bacterium
GGTACATAGTTCTGCCCACAATGGCCGGCGCCGCTGGCGGGAAATTGGCACCACCCCCGAGGCTTTGCCATGGACCGTCTTCCACCGATTGCTCCCATGTATAAGCATAGTTCGTCGCATAGCAACTACCGCCGGTTGCAGGTGAAGCCGACAGTGAAGGGATGGTATTAAAGGCCGCCAGGGTGTTCAAAGAGATCGCACCCGGATTTAATGCGTTCAAAATTATTTCACCAACATTTGAATAGTACACCATGCTGTTGAGTGTGACCATGCACCGGTAATAGGTTACAGTGGTTACGGTTGCCGGTGTATAAACCCCGGTAGTTTGGCCCGATATATCCGTCCAGTTAATCCCGTCTGCCGAAATCTGCCACTGGTAGTTGAGCGATTGCCCGGTATTCATAAATATATTCAGTGTGGCAGGCACATCTCCGTAATTAATCGCTTGCGAAGCAGGAGCAAGAATGGGATCGCCCACATGAACCATCAGTTCCGCCCATTGGCCATACAGATCTTCTGCAACGGATACATACCCAAAATGGTTACCATCCTCCCAGGATACCGTGCAACTGAGTGCATCCTGGGACACAATGGTTCCGCCATTCACCGACCAGTAAACATTGGCGTAAGGCAGCACTGATAGGTTATGATAATAAGTTTCGTATGTATTAGGCTGTGCTATTGCTGCTCCTGAAATATTTCCAGACTGAGCGTAAGACATTTTACATACAAACAGGAGTATGATTATTAATCTGAACTTCATTACACCCAGTTTTTATTGTTTGAAATTATAATTATATGCTTTAATAAGGTTTCGTTGTTCATCACGAATACCTTTTAACCGGTTTAATCCATCGTACTCGAAATAAACGATCCGGTTATTCTCATCGCATTCAGACGTTTTGCCCTGCAACGGGTTGTAGGTATATGTTTTCAGTCTGGCTGTTTCAGGGTAAAAACGCAATTCATCAATACCGTCTGTACCAGTTATACTCATGTTTTGCGCAGATCCGTTTCCCAACACACTATATTCATAATAGGTCCATCCAAAGAACGTAGGGCCTGTTTTTACCAACAATACAGTTATACCACTTATAACGACATTGCTGCTCCTGGCCCAAAAGCTTAATATATATTTCTTGTTCTGGTTAACCGCTAGTGTAATAGCGTGTCCATTCAGGGCAAAATATTTTTTGCCGGTGGGTGAATAATCCTCGCGAACTGCTTCGGTGTTGTAGGCCCATCCGCCTTTATTCGATCCTTCAAAAGAAGAATAGGCTACATCATCCTGGCTGCCGTTAAGTATTTCCGCTGTGATGAAACGATTATTATGATCGTAGATCATACCGGACAGTTCCTGCCCGGAAGACTGGCGTTTTACAAGGTTGCCATTATTATCGTAAGAAAACTGTTCCTGCTCTTTAAAATATGCTGCATTCCGCAACAACAGGCTGGGGTTGTGGGTACCGATTACCGACTCGGCAAGCGGCTCCTCCGATTCCATACTATACACCTTTGTAGTCGCTATTTCGCCATTCGGCAATATCCCCTGTTCATATACTTTTGCGTCCAGCAGGAACCGCTCACCCGAAGCATGGCGTACCAGCCATTCTTCATCCGATATTTCTGTCGTCAAGGCATTGGCATTCTTTAATTGTGTTATGCCCGTCAGGCCCGCATAGTCGGAAGCATAGTAACGCTTTCTTTCTATCTTATCACCATTGCTTTTCCTTGTTTCCACTGTAGATATCAGGTAGTTATTATTATAGCTGTATTTGGTAATCATTTCCTGGTAATTACCACCGCTGTTATACAACCTTACTTTTGCCTCAATTAGTTCGGCACGGCCTGTTTGCGGGTAATAGAATTCCGAAACAAGATCGGCAGGCGGTATGGTGTGCGTGTAAAAGTTATGTGCCGCCACGGTGTATGTCAGGGGCAGAACTTTACCGTTCTGGAAATCCGATGAGGTCTCGGTTCTTGCAATTATATTATATATCTGTTCTGTTTCTTTTACTTTTGCACCTGCATTATTATACCAGGTTGTTTTGACGGGGAGACCATATTTCCAGGAAGGAAAGCGCGATTTCGCGGAAAAAGGGAAGTTGTTTGGCAGTATCTCGGTTGTCTCATTGGCCGGTTTGGAATATTCATAAACTATTTTACCGTTTCCCCCGGAAAGTGAAGTATTCTTTTCTGTTACCCGGGAATACATAAATGGCCTGGGGTTAAACGACCAGTTTGGAAAAAAGCTATACTCTGTAAAACTTCCGTTGGCCACCGGGTTCAGGTGTGCTGTAATCAATTGTGAAACAAAAAATATCACAAATTGCTGTTTAAGATCTTTAAGGAACCCATTGCGGGCGTGCCCTGAGAGGCCCGCACCTATTTCCGGACCGGGTACACCTTTAACCCAAGAAGAAAGTTCTCTTTCAAATTTTCTAATAGAAATTACAAAATCAACCATTTCCTTTCCAGGGTAATGGTTATCACTGGAATAATGCCGTATCTGCTTCGTTACATGGTTTTCATTCGACTCATAACCCCAGCTTGAAGAAGTGCCATCTTCATGATTATAGCTGTATTCATAAACAATATCAGGCGAATGATTAGTTTCATCTTTTAATGTAGTTTTCTTAACCCTAATGCCGCCCATGTATATTTTATTCTGAGGGGTTAGATTGTAATCGTTCTGCTCATATTCATAGGTAAGGGTACCGCCCGTAGGCAGCGTAACGGTTTTCAAAACTCCATTTTTTGGCCAGCCCGGGACTTAGGTCATGCCCGTTTCCGGTACACAAATATTTCATATAGAGATCAGAAGGGGTTTCCACATTTATACTTGCGTTTGGTGATTTGTTGTAATAGCCATAATAATCCTGTGCCAGCGAATACCGTGGCGGCACACAGTCCTGGTCGTCGGATGCATTATCTCCTGAATAATAGCTAAAACTCAATGGCGGTTCTTTTTCTGCATTGACCCCTTCTTTTTGTACTGATTTCAGGCACATGCGCATAAACCTTTTTTCTGAAGCTGAAGGGGTAAAACTTTCATCCTTTATCTCATTTTTAAAAAAATATCCGTGAGTAAACAAATAAGCATACTTATCTGCACCATTATACCGAACCGATATTTTCTGAAGTGCTTTATCTCCCTGCAGGTCCTGTCGGCTATTCGTATTGTAAGTAAATACCAATTCATGGCCGTCGGGAAGGGTTATTTTTTTCAGTTTCTTAGTAATCACCTTTAGCTTGTTCTGAACCAGAGTTACGGAACTGGTTCCGGAAGAAGCCTGGTGAATAGGTATTTTTGAAATAATATCATCAATCGTAAAGGTTTCATATTCAAAGACAATCTTTTCGTTGGTAAACGGGTTTACTATCTCACTCAAAAACCATTTTGTAATCACATACTTTTGCAAAGGAGGTGCACCGCTGACTGACAATGCAATATTGGTGAGGCTGTTAACAACTCCGTTATCTGAAGTAGCATTGTTACGCGTGATCTCGGTTTTTTCAAAATCCCTGAATTTATAGATCATGCCATCCGTAGCCGTAATATCAAACTGGCTGATGGTGGTGCGTATGCCCTGATTGAGCATGTTTGCATCGTATTTCACAAATTTCAGCCGGGTATCTTCAATGGGCAAAATGCTACCGTTTTTACCGATAATGAACTTTCCCTGAACATCTCCAAACGAAAAAAGAAAATGATCCTGCTCCCGATCTGCCTGCGAACGTCGGCTATGCCGGTAACTCTTCAAGGGGTTTTCAAACCTTGGAATGAACCCCATATCCTCGGGAATACTTACCCAGTTGTCATAATTGCCATCATCAGCAAAGAAAACTTTATGCTCTGAGTTAAGATACCCATTGGGAAAATAATCGCCTACCGTATTTTCGTACATCATATACCCGTTATTTACATGACTATACTGGTAGGTGGAATA
>JBGAVF010000286.1:0-3785 GCA_044228315.1 Bacteroidia bacterium
ATTCTCCCCTTCGCATACATTTGCCCGCTTAAAAAAACCCATTCATGAAGCAACTTTTTACTTTTCTCGCCGTATGCATTACGGTACTGATGCAGGCACAGGGAACGACTCCTAAAAAAACCGGCAATGGCAACGGCGCCTCAGGGAATTCAACCAAAACACAAGGCAACTCCACCAAAGGCAACGGCACCACTACCAAGCCCGCCGCGCATAAAAAAACGACCGTACGGCAGTCGCTGAGTGAATTCCGCAAGATTCCCTGGGGCACGCCGCTCGACTCTATTTATATCAACGGGGCCAAACCAACCTTCATAAAAACCAGTGACTTTGGCAAGAGCGAGAGCAATGCCTTTTATATAGAGAATGATGACCTGATGATCGGTACCGTGCAGCTACAGAAGATACTGTATGTATTTACCAACGACTCCGCATTATCCCGTGTGGTACTCATCGGCGACAAAAAGAAATTCGGTGAGATGAAATACATCATCTCGTATAAATTCGGAGAACCCACGATCGAAGATAAATCGGACGGATACGACTGCGTGTGGGACCTTGACGACTGTAAGGTGCGTCTCAGTTTTTACAATGACCAGAATGTGTTTACGGTAAACTTTTACAGCGACTACGAACTGAGCAACAGCAAGAAAGTGAACCGCGAGGTGGATGATTTCTGAACTGCCGTTGCGGCCTGTTGCCCGTGACCTTCACGGAACAACAAGCAGTACTTAATAGCAAAAACCGGGAGAGGGAATACCCCATTCCCGGTTTTTTTATTCTCTGAAAAATTCTTTAGAAGGCCTTGTATCCCTGTTTTTCGAGGCTGATGCGGGTACCGCTTTGGGTAATGCTGTACATGCCTTCTTCCGGTGGCGTGCAATAGCCGATCACGAACACATCTTTCACCCCTTTGATCTTTTCAAAATCGGTTTGGGCAATGGTGAAAAGCATTTCATAATCTTCACCTCCGCTGAATGCAACGGTAGGTGGATTCAGATTCAGTTCAATGGCGGTATCATGCGTTTGCTGATCGATGGGGAGTTTCTCTTCATAGATCACCACCCCCACCTGTGAGGCTTCGGCAATATGAAACAGTTCGGAGGCGAGCCCGTCGCTGATGTCGATCATAGAGGTAGGTTTTATGCCGAGCACTTTCAATGCTGCGATTTCCTTGGCAGCACATTCCGGTTTCAGCTGACGGCCCACCACATAATCATAGGCCTGAATATCGGGCTGCACATCGGGGTGTTCGAGGAAAATTCTTTTTTCACGTTCCAGGATCTGAAGTCCCAGATAGGCGGCTCCCAGATCACCGGTAACACAGATGAGGTCGTTGGGACGGGCTCCGCTGCGAAGTACCAGTTCATCGGGCGATACCACACCGATGGCGGTAACGCTTATGATGAGCCCCTGCTTGCTGCTGCAGGTATCGCCACCCACCAGATCCACCGAATATTTTTCACAGGCGGTATAAATGCCGCTGTAGATCTCTTCCACGGCTTCCACACTGAAACGGTTGCTGATGGCGATGTTAACCAGTATCTGCTGTGGTGTGGCATTCATGGCGAAAATATCGCTCAGGTTCACCACCACGGCCTTGTATCCCAGATGCTTCAGGGGCGAATAGCTTAAATCGAAATGCACCCCTTCAATAAGCATATCGGAGGTAACCACCCTTTTCATCTTCGGGGCTTCATCAAGCACGGCACAATCGTCGCCTACGCCCACTTCCGAGGTAGGATTCACCAGCTTTATTGCGTCGGTGAGACGACGGATCAATCCGAATTCACCCAGGCTGTTAATTTCAGTACGTGTATTGTCTTCAAACATAGGCGCAAAGATAGCAGTGAAAACAGGATTGCCGGCGTGTAAAATTTCACACCCCGCTTGGCATGGCTGCTGCTAACCCAAAGGGCAGCCGGCAAAGTGAACTGTTACGCAGTCGTTTTAAAAAAAATGTGAACCGGAACTTAGAATTTGTTCTTCCACATCATGCTCTCCACGGGCTTGATGGTGCGTTTGTTATATTTCGCGTCCCGCTTCTTGTTATAATTCACGTTGACATCCCCGTCAACTACAAAATAAATAAGCTGACCAATAGGCATGCCGGCATATACCCGCACAGGCATACTCACCGAGATCTGGGTCCAGGTATTGCAGAATCCCACATCCCCCTTGCCAGCGGTAGCATGAATATCGATACCCAGACGACCGGTCGATGATTTTCCTTCGAGAAACGGAATATGCTTGTGTGTTTCAGTGTATTCTTCGGTGACCCCCAGGTATAAGGTACCCGGGAACAGCACCAGGCCTTCTTCCGGTATCACGATCTCTTCAATTTTATTATGGGCCTTCGCATCGAGCACGCGGCTGGTATACACGGCCAGGTATTTTCCCAGATGCACATCGTAGCTGTTGGTACCCAGGCACTGCGGACGGAATGGCTCAATCAGAATATTTCCGTTATCGATTTCTTCCAGAATCTTTTTGTCACTTAAAATCATGGTGCAAAATAATCTGAATTCCCTGAAAGTAAAAATACTTTTCGTCACCCGGGAATACCTGCGTTTTGAAGTCACTATTTCGCTTTCCGATACCCCGTTTCCAAAACTCGTAGCTGATTTCCCAAAGGTATTTTGCAACTTTGCGTTTTTAATTCACTCCATGAAATTCAATACCCCCTTCCGACTCTCAATTTTACTCACGCTGCTGATGGCAGCCCAGGGTATGCTGGCCCAGTCAATCGATATCAATAACATTAAAAAACATATTCAGTACTTGGCATCCGATAAATTACAGGGCCGTTCGCCCGGCGAGAAAGGCGAAAAGCTGGCAGCAGCCTATATAAGCAAGTATTACCGTTCCCTGCATGTGGCGAACCTGAGTACTGCCGTGATGCAGCCCTTTGAATTTAAAGAGAGTGCCAATCCGCATGATACCGCGAATGGTAAAATACAGCGTAACGGCAAAAACGTGTACACCTTTCTGGATAACGGGGCACCGTATACCATTGTAATAGGTGCACATTACGACCACCTGGGCAAAGGGAACCACGGCAACAGCCTGGACCCGAATCCGGTAGGAAAGATCCACAACGGGGCCGACGACAATGCCAGCGGTACCGCCGGGGTTATGGAACTGGCCCGGTATTATGCCACCAACGGCATCAAAGAAAACTGCAACTTCCTTTTCATTCATTTCTCGGCAGAAGAGAGCGGACTGATCGGGTCAAAATATTTTTCAAATCACCCGTCGATCGATCTGAATACGGTGCAGTGCATGATCAACATGGATATGATCGGGCGGCTGAACGACAGTACTCACAGCCTCATGGTTCATGGTGTGGGCACCTCCCCGGCTTTTGTAAATCTGGTGCAGGCCGTGCCTCACAACGGTATGAAACTGACCCTCGACAGCAGTGGGATAGGCCCCAGTGATTTTACCTCGTTTTACCTGAAAAACGTGCCGGTACTTGCCGTGTTCACCGGCAGCCATAACGACTACCACAAACCCAGTGATGATGCCGACAAAATAAATTATCCGGGAGAAGTAACGGTGCTTCAGTATGTAACCAAACTGGTCGACACCCTGTGCATTATGCACAAATTGCCTTTTACCCAAACACGCAATCAAAGCAACGACCGGGTAAGTTTTAAGGTCACCCTGGGCATCATGCCCGATTACAGTTACAGTGACGAGGGCGTGAAAGCCGATGGCGTCACCGACGGGCGTCCGGCCGCCAAAGCCGGTATCAAAGCCGGAGATATCATTATAAAAATGGGCAC
>JBGAVF010000287.1:0-3510 GCA_044228315.1 Bacteroidia bacterium
CCACGTTCAATGATGCTTCCACTTCATACTACCACCGCTCTATTGGCGGATACCACGGTGCGAAGATGAAACGTTATCAGGAGCTGATTGAAAACCGCATCAGTCCCGAGATTCAATTCCTTTCTCAAACCCTGCAGAACAGTAAATCGGCCGATTCGCTGATGCCGTTCATGTTCATGTCGACCCCGGTGCTGAATATGCTGGATGCAAAATATGTGATCTATAATGCCAAGGCACAACCTATTATAAACAACAATGCATTGGGTCATTGCTGGTTTGTGAAAGAGGTGCGTATGGTGGAAAACGCCGATTCGGAAATTACCGCACTGAATAATTTCAACCCGGCCACAACGGCAATCGTTGACAAACGGTACAGTGCACAGCTAAATAATGTGCAGATCAGCACCGACAGCAGTGCGGTGATCAAGCAGGTGGATTACCATCCGAACCATATCAAATATGAGTCGGATGCCTCCATACCACAAGTAGCCGTGTTTAGTGAAATACATTACGAACCCGACTGGGAAGTGTATGTGGATGGCGCCAAAGCCGATTATTTCCGCTGTAACTATGTTTTGCGCGGCATGGTGATACCGGCCGGCAAGCATGCTATTGAGTTTAAGGTGAATCCGAAAACCTACAACCAATGGGAAACGGTTTCAAAAGCTTCATCCATTGCCATCTTTGCACTTTTGCTGGGTAGTATTTTTATGTGGTATCGTCAACGTAAACAAGCAGCTTAACATTTTCTGAATCATGCAAAAAGATAATATTCTGGTGATCGGTGCGTGCGGTCAGCTCGGTACTGAACTTACTTATGAACTGATGAAAATACACGGGGAAGGCCATGTATTTGCCTGTGATATAAAAAAGGAACGAGAGATCCGCGGACTCTTTGATCCAAAGATCTACCGTCACCTGAATGTGCTCGACAATAAAAAGCTGTTAAGCATTATCACCGAGTTTAAGATCACCCAGATATACCATCTCGCAGCTTACCTCAGTGCGAGCGGTGAGCGCAATCCGGAGGCAGCCTGGGAGTTGAATATGGATGGCCTCTTCAACGTGCTGAATGCGGCGCGCGATATGCAACTGAAGAAAGTGTACTGGCCTTCATCCATCGCTGTTTTTGGTCCGAATACCCCACGTGAAAAAACCCCACAGCATTGTACCATGGATCCCGGTACCGTGTATGGCATCACCAAACTGGCAGGTGAGCGTTATTGCGAATACTACCATAAACGCTATGGGGTGGATGTGCGAAGCATACGCTATCCCGGACTCATTGGCTACAAATCGGCACCGGGCGGTGGCACCACCGATTATGCAGTGACGATCTATCATGAAGCCCTTAAAAGCAAATCCTTTGAATGCTTTCTGAAGCAAGGCACGGAACTGCCTATGTTGTATATGCCCGATGCGTTGCGCGCCACCATTGACCTCATGGAGGCACCGGCTGAAAAAATAAAAATACGCAGCAGTTATAATGTAGCCGGCATGAGTTTTACTCCGAAAGATATTGCAGAAAGCATTAAAAAGCATATCCCGGATTTCAAGATCAGTTACAAACCCGATTTCCGTCAGGCTATTGCCGATTCATGGCCGAAAAGTATTGATGATGCCGTGGCCCGCAAACAATGGGGCTGGAAACCGAAATATAACCTGGATAGGATGACAGCCGATATGCTGATGAATCTGAAAAAGATGCAGAACCTGTAAGAGGTATCTTCCGATTTAATAACCGCCTTCCCGTTTTCGTAAAAACCATTCTGCTGAAAGCAAGAGCAGCAGGAGCACAAAGATCCATTTCATATTGATGAGGTCCTGCAATTGCTGATGCTCATAACTCACCGGTTTGATGCGTTCGTTTTTCAGGATCTCATCGGCCAGCGCATTCATGTCGGCCGGATAGAACATTTTACCCTGATGCAGGGAAGCGAGGGTAGCCAGAAGCTGATGGTCAGCTACGGTTTCTGTAAATTCAGCCTGCAATGGACGCACTGTAAACTGTCCGCTCACACTTTCATTTTTTCCGCCCAGCATAGCCTAGCCTGCGCCATATACCGGTAATTGCCTACCGGAAGAATGCCGCAGTCGAGATGGTATACTTTGCCCGACTTACTGAACTGGTAATCGAAGGAGGTGCCTTCTTCATTGGTAATTTTAAAACTCACCTCCGGATCCGTGGTAAGTTCCAGGGATGGGGTGTACGCTTCCGCATCAAATACTACATGTTCATTTTCTTCAAAGATCCGTTGTGCCGAGGTAACCCGAAGCAACCGTTTATCATCACGTGCCGCCAGGTATTGAATGATCTTCGTGATGATCTCATTGCCGGCATTGGTGTTTTGCCGTTGTGCGTATTCCTGCATGCGCCATTTCCACAAGCCTTCTCCGCAAATGATCCCGGTTTTTGATTCATTGCGCGCTGTAAAAAGAATCAGAGGCATGGAGGTAGAGGTGTTTCCTATTTGCTGATAGAACAAGATACGGGCATCGCCCGATACGGAATAATTCCCGAACGGTGCCTGCAAAGGGGTGAACAAACTCATGCTGTTCATCGCTTCTTCACTGAGGGAGAAGAGAGAGAAATCCTTATTAAAACGTGCCTGTGCATCGTTTACATTTCCCTGATTTCCCGACACGGTGAGTCCTTCACCCAGTGCATTGAATGCCGACAGGTTACTTTGATTTCCCAGCATATATAGCCTTGGCATCTTCACCCGTTCCATGGCATCGAACAAGGCACGGGTGGATATATCCACTGAAGGGATCTGATACAGGATCACCATCGTAAACTCCTTCAGCCGGCTGATTTGTTCGGCCTGCAGTTCAGCCGCATATACCAGCTGCACCTCGTAGTTCTGATTGCTTTCAATCGCATTCTTCAGTGCTCCCAGGTCGGGATGTGGCGCATTGGCCACCAGCATAATTTTCTGCCGTCCGTCAATCACATCAATAAATACATCTTTGGTATTGTTCAGATAACTCAGCTCTCCGGGCAGTGACCCTATTGAAATGGTATACCGCTGCATGCCTTTTTCCGAAGCCTCAAAGGAAAGCGGCACGGTGATGGCATACCGGTTGGAAGTAATACCAATATCCTGTGTGTGCACTGTTTTGCCGTTATGGATGACTGTTAGGTTGGTATGCTGGTTCGAGAAGCCGTATCCGGCCACATCAATTTCTATAGGGAACCGGTTTCCCAGGTAGGCAATAGCATTGCTGCGTACCTGTTTTATCTGTACATCCCGTGGGAAGGTGGTATCACCCAGGGCTACCGTATACACCGGAGCCTTTATGGTTTTATAGGTGTAGCGCGGATTGCTGCCTTCATTAAATATGCCGTCGGTAGCCAGCACCACAGCACCCAGGTTACGTCCTTCATACGTATCGTATACGGCATCCATCACGGCACTTATATTCGTTTGTTTTTCGGCATAATTCACCGTCTCATTCTCCTGCAGTGATTTACCGAAGGTGTAGAAACGCACCTCATAATCATGGCTC
>JBGAVF010000288.1:0-3504 GCA_044228315.1 Bacteroidia bacterium
GGTGGCAGGTGATTATATCAGCCATTTATGCGACAAACATAAAGTAGGGATCATCCCCGTCGACTCCGAACATTCCGCTATTTTTCAATGCCTGGTGGGGGAATACCAGAACCCGGTGGAGAAGATATACCTCACCGCCAGTGGGGGGCCTTTTCGGGGGAAGGATACGGAGTTTCTGAGAACCGTGACCCGGGCCCAGGCCCTGAAACACCCCAACTGGACCATGGGTGCCAAGATCACCATCGACTCGGCCAGCCTTATGAACAAGGCACTGGAGATCGTGGAGGCCAAATGGCTATTCGGACTGGATCCTTCGCAGATCGATGTGATCATTCACCCCCAAAGCATTATTCACAGCATTGCCCAGTTTACCGACGGGAGCATGAAAGCACAGCTGGGCCTGCCCGACATGAAACTTCCTATTCATTACGCCCTGGCTTATCCCGACCGGGTGCAGACGAATTTTCCTCGTTTCGACTTCAGCAATTTCCCCAGCTTCACCTTTGAAAAACCCGATCGTCAAACGTTTCGAAGTCTCGACTTTGCCTATTACAGCCTGGAAAAGGGAGGTAACATGCCCTGCATCATGAATGCTGCTAATGAAGTAGCCAATGCCGCCTTTCTGCAAGAGAAGATATCTTTCCTACAGATCTTTGATATTGTGGAAGCGGTGATGCAAAAAGCATCCTTCCTCTCCAAACCCTCCATTTACAATTACTTTGAAACGGATGCCGAGGCCCGCATGCTGGCTATGGAAATGGTGAAGTAAACGGTTCGGCCTTGACGACTGTTTTTTATTGCCTGTCCGTGAAAGATCCGGCCCTTATTTTCCTTTTTCTTCCTGTTGACTTTTGCAACGAAATGCCCTAAATTCGCGCTCCGTAAAAAAACAATAAAATCCTATATAACTATGATTCAGCAAGGCAATATCTCCGTTAGTACCGAGAACATTTTCCCGATCATTAAGAAATTCCTCTACAGCGATCACGACATCTTTCTGCGTGAGTTGATCAGCAATGCTGTGGATGCCACACAAAAACTGCAAACCCTGAGCCGCATTGGCGAGGTGAAAGGCGAACTGGGCGATTTGAAAATTGAGATCGTACTGGATGAAACGGCAAAAACAATCACTATAAAAGACAAAGGGCTGGGGATGACACCGGCTGAAATTGACCAGTACATCAACCAGGTGGCCTTTAGCGGAGCCCGGGAGTTCGTGGAGAAATACAAGGACAAACTGGAACAAAACCAGATCATTGGAAACTTCGGTATGGGATTTTACAGCTCGTTCATGGTGGCCGAAAAGGTAGAGATCATCACCAAAAGCTATAAGCCCGATGCGGCAGCCAAATGGACCTGTGACGGTAGTACTACCTACACCATTGAGGAGAACGACCGCACTGAACGTGGTACCGACATCGTCCTTTATATCAATGAAGACAGTACGGAGTTCCTCGAGAAGTCGCGCATTCAGAGCATCCTGCAGAAGTTCTGTAAGTTCCTTCCGGTAGAGATCGAGTTCGACGGAAAGGTCATCAACAATACCCATCCCATCTGGAAACAAAAGCCTTCCGAGTTAAAACCGGAGGATTATGAAAAGTTTTATAATGAACTGTATCCGTTCAGCGAAGCCCCGCTTTTCTGGATCCATCTCAATGTGGAGGTACCATTCAACCTCACCGGTATTCTCTACTTCCCGAAGATCAAACCGGATGTGGAGCCGCAACGCAACAAAATACAATTATACTGCAATCAGGTATTCGTTACCGATGAGGTAAAGGATGTGGTGCCTGAATTCCTGATGCTGCTTCATGGGGTCATCGACAGTCCGGATATCCCGCTGAACGTGAGCCGCAGCTACTTGCAGGGCGATGCACGGGTAAAACAGGTGAATCAGTACATCACCCGTAAGGTGGCCGACAAACTCGATGAAATGTTCCGCAACGAACGCGAAACGTATGAAAGCAAATGGGACAGCATCAATGTATTTGTGAAGTACGGTATGATCAGCGAAGAGAAGTTTGCTGAGAAGGCCCGCAAGTTCTGCCTGCTCACCGACCTCAACAATAAGAATTATACCATTGATGAATACATTGAGAAGGTAAGCCCGCTTCAAACGGATAAGGATAAGAAGGTGGTGCTTATTTACACCAACGATGCGGTGAAGCAGCATGCCTACATTAGTAATGTGGAACGCAAGGGATACAGTGTATTAAAGCTCGACGGGGTGCTCGACAACCATTTCATTTCCCATCTGGAAAGCAAGGTGGAGAATATCCTACTGAAACGGGCCGATGCCGATACGGCCGACAAGCTGGTGGATAAAGATGAAAAGCCGGTAAGCCTGCTGAGCGAAGCGGAGGAAAAACAACTGAAAGAAGTATTTGAAGAAAAGATCGCCGACAAACTATATCAGGTGGACGTGGTGGCTCAAAGCAGCGACGATGATTTCATCACCATAACAAAACCTGAATTTGAACAACGCATGAAAGCCATGAGCCAGATGGGAGGTATGAGTTTTTACGGGGCACTGCCTGATACCTATAAGGTGCAGATCAACGGGAATCATACCCTTGCCGGAAAGGTGCTGCATGCCGGCAACGATGAGGAAAAAACCCGTATCATACGCCAAAGCATTGACCTGGCCAAGCTGTCGCAGGGTATCCTGCAGGGAGAAGCCCTCACCGAATTCATACGCCGCAGTGCCGCCATGATTCAATAGTGGCATACATGGCATTGCATGTGCCTGTTAAACGGAGACCCGCGTGCAATTTCTCATGACGGGAGACGACACGGGTGAAACGGGCTTTTCTTACCTTTGAACGTTTTATTTTAAACGGTTCGATGGTATGAAACGATTGCATTATTTTATTGTCTACGCCTTTGTTGCTTTGTCGGGCTTCATGGCTTGCAAAACGCGCGATATCCGCATTGACGTACTTTATCCGGCTCCGGTTACGCTGCCTTCTGCCATGGCCAGCGCCGGGGTGGTGAAACGATGCGAACCCCTGGAAAACGACAAACCCCAGATCGTGATCCATCAGATAGCCACCGCCGAAACGGCCGCTATTCTGAAAGAAGGCAGTGATGAGAGCCTGCGTGGATTGCACGATGCCTTGCTGGAAACAAAACGTTTTGATAAAGTAGTGCTGCTCGATTCCATGCATTTGAAAAGCCCGGGGCCCGGACAGTTTCCTACGGCATTGTCGTGGTCGGAGGTGGAGCGTATCTGCAAAGCCAACCGTATTGAAGCATTGTTTTCACTTGAGATGTTTGAATCGAGGCTGGAAGTAGACCCCATCATTATTGACCGGGTTTCGGGAAATCCCAACGACATTGCACGAGTTGCCAACGCACGCGTTACCAACGCACGCGTTACCATGCACACACGCATCACAACCGGCTGGCGCATTTACGATCCCAAGCGCAAAGAACTGGCTGATGAGTTCATTCTTTACACCACCATTACTGCTTCATTATCTGCCATGAATCCGGTACTATCCG
>JBGAVF010000289.1:0-3466 GCA_044228315.1 Bacteroidia bacterium
ATTTCATTTTTTCCGGTCTGTTAATTATTCTGTGTCTGTAAACGACAACTGATCGCCCGATTGTGAATTGCAAAAGTGTGGAGCGAAGACTAAAAAAATATACAAAAGAATGGCAAATGCGCCTTCTAAAAATCATATAATATTTATAAAAAACCTATCTGTGTGGTGGTTTTGTATGGTAAAGTAATCAGTATTGATTTTTATATTTTAAAAACCTTATGAAGTTAATTTAAAATTAATAAAAATTATAAAACACTATAAATTAAATACTTATATTTGAAAAATCGAATTTAAATTTGCTCAAATTAATTATTGGTAATTATATTAATTTAGTTATAAATTTGAACCATCAAAGACATACCACAAATGATCAGAATTTATCCATAAATTTAATTAAAAATAAAAAATGGCATAATATATGTTGTTGTAGCTTTTTAAATTAACTAAAAAAGCATTTATTCTGATTATTAAAAATGTCAATACAAGGTAATAGTAATTTAAAATCAATGGAAAAGATCTCAGAGAAAATCAAGAAAGTCAGAATATCCCGTGGCTTAAAGCAGCAGGATATTTGCAACATTATTAAGATAACAAAACCTGCGTATTCAAATATTGAACGAGGTGTTACCGATATCAATTTTTCACGTCTTGAACAGATTGCCAGTGCTTTTCATCTCACACCGGTAGAACTAATTACCTTCGCCGATGATAAAGATCCGATGGTTTCGCTAAAAGACAAGGAAATTGAAAAGTTCAGAGAGTCCTTGCGTAAAAAAGACGCTGAAATTTTGGAACTTCAGAAAATGGTAAGTGAATTAATGAACAATATTGTGGAATTGAAAACAGAGCTTCTGAAGAACAACAAGAATTAAAATTAACTAATTATTCATTTTTAAGGTTAACAAAACGATGAGAAAGTCTATACTGACAAAACTAGTGTCATGTGTATTTTTTTTAATTTCAATATTAGGTGTCGTAAAATCAGCACAGGCCGCCGATGAATTACTTCCTGTAGGCTCCGTAATTATTGATGTGGGAAGTGACACCCCAACCATAGCAAATTCACTAAAGCCATACGGGTTGGTGTATGCTTTACTTAAAAATCAAACCACCCCGGTAAAATGGGTGATAAATCCGAATAAAATTAAAGACGGGATAGATTTTACCGTGAGCGGCCGGGCCTTTAAAGGAGGGCCGTTTGTGGTAGCCGGAAACTTCCGAACCCCTGCAGTTGACGCATTAATCGCAACCTGGGTAGCAAAAGGAGTGCGCACCTATACCACTACCACCAGTGTACTGGTTCCTGTATATATTACAATGACCGTTGCACCTCAGATGGTGCTGGATGCACAGAACGGTTCCCTGGCAGTAGCCTACCTCAATAATGCCGAAATACCGACTAGTGCGTACATATTTAAAACCCCAGCCCAACTCAATTTATGTGACGATATTTATGTTATGCCGCATGCCGATCCTACATGGGCTACCCATAATAACTTATACAACTGGATACGTGATACCCTCAACGGCGGTCAGCGTGGGGCGTTCTGGCTGAATTGCCATGCCGTGAGTGTTCTCGAAAATACATTCAACCCTTCAAACCCGAGCCAGCAGATCAATACACTCATGAAAGATCCCCTTTCACCGGGTGGATTATCAGCCGTACCGTTTGCCACCCATGCCAATGGCACATTGCCACCGTCGTATATATACCAATACCCTACAGATCCGGTGATGCAGTTTATTGGTAAAACAGAATTAGCAAGTCAGAATGGTTCAGAACAAATTTACCTTCCCAAAATTGGCTGGAGGCCTACAACTAAAATTTGTGTTTTTGATGCCGATCATCCGGATATCCCTTCCTTATCGCCCGGACAGGCAGCACAAATTGCCTATGGTCCCGGGTACGGTATTTCAAGTTATGGGAAAGTGATGGTGGAAGCCGGACATTCTTTGAACAAGGGCTCAGCAAATGATGTTGCGGCACAGCGTGTGTTTCTTAATTTTATGTTTGTAGCCGCACAGGATAAGGCAATACAACTCACCTATAACGGCACGTTTCCTGCCCACATGGACGGTGGTATTTCCTACCCGTTGAGTATCACTGCAAACGGGTATTCAAAAAGTTTCACCTATCAATGGACTTCCAGTGTATCCGGTGTATTCAGTAACCCGAATTCTCCCAATACAACCTTTACGCCCGGTGTGGTGGGAACAAATATCAATTGCGTTATATCATGCAAGGTGCTGGATGCTTGCGGACGATTTGCCTTTTATTCGAACGCCACACAGATTATTGCTCCGAGTTTCCCTCCGGTGGCCGTGAATGATATCGGAGTCATTTCTCCCGGCTGTATCAGTTCCACCCAAAGTGTAACCGTAAATGCACTTGCCAATGATACCAGCACCAATGGCGATCCGCTCACCTTATCCCTGTTGGGTACCGGAAATTTCGGAACCTTCGTAAACAATGGAAACGGTTCTGTTTCGTTTTATCCCAATCTGAACTTTACAGGTACTGACTCCATCTCATATCAGATTTGTGATACGACCGCACCTACACCTTTATGTGCTACCGCATGGATCAAAGTACTGGTAGGCTCGTTCGATTCTTATGGTTGCAGTAACAGCCAGTTTTTTGGATTTACCGTAGAAGATGCGGTGGATTCTATTGTCACCGCCTCTTCTACCGGTGTTACCAATCCCGATTCTGCGCTGGATGTGAACGATGGACAATATGCTTTATTGGGTAACCCGGGAGTGCTGGCCATGCACTTTAATGATGTGATTCCTTCCGGTGATACTCTTTTTGTGTATTGGGCCCGGAATGCAGGAACTGCTATTATAACGATTACACAGAGTATTGATAATGTTACCTATACAAATCCGGTGAGCCGCACCCTGGCAGCCGGTTCGGAGGTTTATATTTATAAACTTACCTCACAGGCTCAGTATGTAAAAATAACTCGCACAGGAGGTACCCCCGCCGTTGATGCGGTAGAGTACCGGCTCAAAGGCTGCGTATCAAGAGCACCTGTGGCTACTGCAGATAATTATAACATTCCGGAAGATGCCGTTACGGTTCTGAATGTTCTTGAGAATGATGCAGATCCTCAGAGTCTGTCAATACGTATTAAGGATATTATTTCCCAGCCATCCATCGGGAAGGTAAGTGTGAACATGAATAATACCATTACCTATGTTACCAATAAAGATATGAATGGCAGCGACCAGTTTTCATACCGTATTGTCAACAGTCAGGGATATTTGGACACGGCCACGGTTTTTATTAATATTTTAAGCGATGGCTGTGGTGCCAATCAATACCGTCCGGTAACATTCGGTACACCCACAACTGTAAACCTGACCAACCTGGGGGATGCATTTATGCAGGCTGATAATGTCACTAAAAACAATAACGGTGCATCGTTTGATATTGGAAAGAAAACCGCAAAAAGACGCAGAA
>JBGAVF010000290.1:0-3439 GCA_044228315.1 Bacteroidia bacterium
ATCATTACACGTAAACACATTTTCAAACATTAAATCATCGTAACATCATGAAAGAAGAACAACAAGAGCAAGGTGCTCAATATAAAGAAGCGGTAAAATTTGAATCCCCCGCAAAAACCCTTGAGGAGTCATTGAATGCACTGGTTAAATTCGGTGGCTTCGATTTTCTGGAGTCCACCATTGACGGGGTGGCCAACATGAATCCGGAGCGAAAAGCCCGTAAAAAGATATTCTTATCAGAAGCCGATAAAAAAGCCGAACGCAAAGAGTTGCAGAAGAAAATGCAGCTTTGGGTGAGTTTGCTGAATGAAAGCACCGACATGAATGAAATGGTGGAAAAATGCGCTTCCAAATCGGAGGCTGCTGATAAGATCCACAAAAAGAACCTGAAAAAAGCCCTGGATGCTACTGCCCAGCTGGAACAGGCATACCGTTCTGTTTCCCTTTTCTTCGCCAACAGCGAATCCGACAAGCTGAAGAACGTAACGTTCGTAAATGCTTCCATGGAGCAATTGAAAGATCTGGACAATACACGTTTCATCGACTACGTTGGCGAAGAGCTGAAGCAAAACTTCGACCGTCTGGACCTGCGCGATAATTACTCACTGATGGTGATACCGGGATACCTCGGCTCCAATAAAGTAGTGGAGAAATGGGCCAAAACAGCCTATGCGAACAAGGTGATGATGGTGACCGACTTCGAAAATCTGGATTCACCGGAAGACGTACTCGACCTGTTCGAATCGGCCAACCTGGCCGGAGGCGACACCTACAAATCGAATGTTGCCATGACCTGTAACTGGATCGTGGGACGTGGAAAAGTAGCTGAAGTAGGTGAAGAAGACGACCTGTTTGTACCGGGATCAGCAGCCCTGGCCGGCAAAATTTACAGTACCCTCATGAGCCAGGTGACCGCCGGTAAAAAACACGGCGCCATGAACGATGTGGATGCTGTGAAATTCGATCTGAAGAAATCAGAAATATCGGAACTGGAAAAAGCCGGACTGATCCCGATGGTGAATGAATACGGAAAGGTGATGGCCTTCTCGGCAAAAACATTGTTCAACGGCGACAACCTGGGATTGCAGACCTACTCGGTAGTACGTGTATTCGACTATATCGCGAAGGTGCTGGTTGACTTCCTGAACCGCCGTGCATTCGAAAACTGGACCTCAAAAACCGAGAAAGACCTGCGCAGCCAGATCGTGAAATTCCTCGACAGCATTCAGGGACCTGAGAAACTCATTGAGAAGTTTCAGATCCTGCGATTTGAACGCGACGAAAACCAAAAAGACCGTATCAATCTTGATATCCATATTACCCCGTATTTCCCTGCCAAGAGCTTCGTGGTAAAACTGGACGGACAGAAAGGCGAAAATTCCACCGAGTGGAACAGCCAGTACGCTCAACAATAATGAAATTCCGGGAGCAGCGCCTTGAAACGTGCTGCTCCCTTTTAAAAAACCAAACATTAACTAATCAATATGGCATACAAAGCAATTCTGAACATCACCGGGCAGAAACAAGGCTCCATGGGTGACTTTGATGTACTCAGTTGCAATTTCAACTTCCGTCACGACCTGGATTCCCGCGGTAAAATTGTTTCCATCTTAAAAGACGGCCTTATACATATTGAACTGGAATCGTCACAATCAGCCAAATTTTTCGGCTGTGTAGCCACCAAGGAAATTGTGAACGGTACCGTTACCTTTTATAAACCCGACAGCGACCAGAAGCTGAAACAACTTACTTTTAAAAATGCCTATCTGGTGCAATACAGCGAAACCATGATCGCACGGGGAAGTATGCCCATGTCAACCAATATTACCATCTCGGCTCAGGAAATTGAACTCGACGGGGATAAAGTATCGTGGAACTGGGTGATGGATTAAAATCGAAAAACAAAAATTACTTTTAATATACACTAAACTTAAACCCCTAACCTTTTAACTCATTTATCACTATGTCATTTAAAGCCAAATTATCGCTCGGAGGTAAAACCTTCGATGTATTGGAATGCAGCTATTCCTTCTCACGTTCTGTTGACGCCAAAGGACGTCCGTCATCCGGTGTATACGGTGGTGCTGTAAATCTTACCGTTGAATCAACCGACGACACATCGATCCTTGAGGCAATGCTCAACAACCAGTACAAAGCCCTTAAAGGCACTGTCACATTTCAGAAGCGTGATGAAGATGCCAAAATGAAAGAACTTACTTTTACCGATGGATACATTGTGAGTTATTCCGAATCACTGAACGTAATCGGAAGCCAGCCTATGACCATTTCATTTACCATTTCTGCACGTGAACTGAAAGTGGGCAATGCCGACCACATAAACGAATGGCCGGATAAAAAAGCATAATAAAAGGGGAATCCGTAAAATCCCGCACAGTCGTATTATCAATAACATTTAAAAAAAATCAATATGTCATTTAAAGCATCATTAAAAATAGGTTCAAAAACATTTGATGTTCTTGCCTGCGATTTCTCTTTCCACCGTGATGTGGATCCGAAAGGCCGCCCATCATCCAGTATTTACGGTGGCTCCGTAAATGTTACCATTGAGTCAACCGACGACACTTCCATACTGGAAGCCATGGTGAACAACGTTCATAAAAGCCAGAACGGCAGTATAACATTCCAAAAGCGTGATGAAGACGCAAAAATGAAAGAGCTGACATTCGAAAAAGGATACATTACCAGCTACACCGAGTCACTGAACGTTATCGGATCACAACCGATGACAATCTCTTTCACCATTTCAGCCATGAAACTGAAAATAGGCAATGCAGAGCATGTAAATGAATGGCCGGATGGAAAAGCTTAATTCATAGTACAGCTGCGACTGGCACCGGGTGCAACCCGCATGCATTAACGTCAGTCATGAAAGCCGATGCCGGAATGGAATGAGATACTTCTCTTTTTTCATCACCCATTGGCTTTCATTTTTTCATTTTCTTTTTACTTAAAATACCCAGCTTACTGCAATGTATGATATAACTTTCACAATTGAAGGCAACAATACCATTGATGCCAAAGCTTTTCAAATTTCCCAATCCATCAATGAGCACCACACATTTGAAGTGGTAACTGAATCGGAATTGCTTAAAAAGGGCAGTTCCCTCGAGAGTCCGTTTATGGACAATGTGAGCAGTACAAAAACGTACGTTGGGAAATCCATCACCATTGTAATGAAGCTGTCGGGCACCAACGGTAATGGCACAAAGTTTAAAGGGTTGATCACCGATGTGGTCGTTTCCCTGGGTATTGACGGAGGCGAAGACATAACCATTAAAGGATATAGCCCCACCATACTGCTTGATAATAATAAAGGCATGAAGATGTTTCAGCAGATGAGCTGCCGTGATATCGTTTCCAAAGTGCTGAATCCAATTCCTTCCAATCTTCTTACGAAGGATATAAGCCCGAAAAACAA